>NZ_JAHGAN010000050.1:0-33458 GCF_030248625.1 Vibrio sp. D420a
TTACTCGCTTACTCGCTATAGAATCACAGTCTTATTGCCGTAAACAAACACGTGATCATTGATCACCTTGTTTAGCGCTTTACTCAATACGTTTTTCTCTACGTCACGACCTGCTTGCGCCATGTCTTTGGCGCTAAAGTTGTGATCAACAGGGATCACGTCTTGTTTGATGATTGGACCTTCATCCAAATCATTCGTCACAAAGTGAGCTGTAGCACCAATGATCTTTACACCGCGCTCATACGCTTGCTGATATGGTTTAGCACCAATAAATGCAGGAAGGAAGCTGTGGTGGATGTTGATGATCTTGTGGTTGTATTTCTCGACGAAGCCCGGAGTTAATACGCGCATGTATTTTGCTAGAACTAGGTAGTCGGCATTGTAGCTGTCGATCACTTCTAGCATTTTCTGCTCGTGCTCTTCACGGTTGAGCCCTTCATGAGAAACGTGGTGATAAGGGATGTCGAAGCGCTCAGTTAGGCTTTGTAGAATATCGTAGTTACCAACCACAGCAGCAATTTCAACGTCTAGGCTACCATCGAAATTCTTCATCAGAATATCACCTAGACAGTGCGCTTCTTTGGTCACTAGCACCACAATACGTTTGCGTGATGAGCCCATTAGCTTGCGCTTAGCATTTTCTGGCAGAGCTTGATCTAAATCGGCAAGAAAGGTCTCGTCATTGAAATACCCTTCAAGCTCGGTACGCATAAAGAAGTGGCCGCTGGTATTGTCTACAAACTCGTTGTTGTGGATGATGTTGAGTTGATGCTTGTAACAAATGTTGGTGATTTTAGAGATTAGTCCCGGCGCATCGGTACAATGCGTCAGCAGTGTTTTCTTTTCCATTTCCATCTTACTTCCATGAAACAATTCTAATTTTTCAAAAAAACTACAGCCAGTCGAACGGTTAACCGCGCTGTAATATGACTGTTATAATTAATCTATTATTAACCGACTTTCAACAAAATATATTGAAGAAGGATTGTTTTGATAAATATCTAACTGCAAACCTATTGAGGTTGTTTATTTTTACTTCCTATTCATATGCTTAATATTTCTATCATACTGATGCAGTCTTGATTCGCACTGGCTCCTCAAACCTGCCATACTTCACGGTCAGACTCCTTAACCTGTACACGGTTTTCTCCAAGTTCGTAAATTATGATATCCAAAACGTTTTCTGCTGATGGTGCGCTAGGTAAAGCAATTCCCGGTTTTCAGCCGCGACAAGCTCAGCTTGATATGGCCGAAGCGGTTTCTAATGCAATTAAAGATTCAAGCCAGTTGGTGGTTGAGGCTGGGACTGGTACAGGTAAAACTTTTGCTTACTTAGTTCCCGCTCTATTGAGTGGTAAGAAAACCATCATAAGTACGGGTTCCAAAAACCTTCAAGAGCAGCTTTTCCATCGCGACCTTCCGCTAATGACCGACGCTCTCGGCTTTTATGGACAAGTGGCACTGCTAAAAGGGCGTTCTAACTATTTGTGCTTGGATAGACTCAGTCGTCAGATGGTTGAGAGCCACGGCACACACACTGACCCAACGTTGCTTGCACAGTTAGTTAAGGTGCGCAGCTGGTCGTCATCGACTCAAACTGGCGATCTTGGTGATTGTGATGATATCGCCGAAGATAGCCCAATTATCCCGACAATTACCTCTACTAACGACAATTGTTTAGGTAAAGAGTGTCCAAGTTATACGGACTGTTTTGTTCTTAAGGCTCGTAAAAAAGCGATGGATTCGGATGTGGTTGTGGTGAACCACCATCTATTCTTGGCGGATTTGGCGATCAGAGAAACTGGCTTTGGTGAGCTAATTCCCGATGCGGATGTGTTTATCTTCGATGAAGCGCATCAACTGCCCGACATTGCCAGTGAGTACTTCGGTCAATCGGTGTCGAGCCGCCAGATACATGAACTCGCAAAAGATATTGAGATTGGTTATCGCACTGAAGCCAAGGATATGCGCCAGCTTCAAAAAGTGGGCGACAGACTGGTTCAGTCTGCTGCTGACCTCAGAATTGTACTGGGTGACACTGGTTTTCGTGGGAACTGGCGTGAAGCATTGAAGTCTGAGTCGATTGCTCGTGAATTGGTGCGAATGCAAGACGCTCTGCAGTTGGCCGTTGATGTTCTTAAGCTGGCTCTTGGGCGCAGTCAATTATTGGACACCGCGTTTGAGCGTGCCACTTTGATTAAGGCTCGTATTGAGCGCGTTTGCGATGTTTCAATTACTGGTTACTCGTATTGGTATGACACCACGCCACGTCATTTTGCCCTGCATATTACACCGCTGTCTGTGGCGGATAAGTTCCATGAACAAATTGAGCTCAAACCAGGAGCATGGATCTTTACATCGGCAACGCTCGCGGTATCGGATGACTTTGACCACTTTACCTCTCGCCTTGGTTTAAAACCGAGTCAGCAGTTCTCGCTACCAAGCCCGTTTGATTACCCGAAACAAGCGCGTTTATGCGTGCCTCGCTACTTGCCTGAACCTAACAGCCCGGGGCTAGCGGATAAACTGGTGCGCATGCTTGCCCCTGTGATTGAGCAGAACCAAGGGCGGTGTTTCTTCCTTTGTACCTCTCACAGCATGATGAGAGAGCTGGGTGAGCGCTTTCGAGAAACATTGAGCGTTCCAGTACTGCTACAGGGTGAAACCAGCAAACAGAAAACCTTGGCTGAATTTATGGAATTAGGTAACGCATTGCTGGTGGCAACGGGCGCATTCTGGGAGGGGATAGATGTTAGGGGCGACGCGTTAAGCTGTGTTATCATCGATAAATTACCCTTTACGGCACCGGATGATCCCTTGCTCAAAGCGCGGATCGAAGATTGTAAGCTTAAAGGAGGCGATCCATTTGCTCAGGTTCAACTGCCTGATGCGGTGATCACCCTTAAGCAAGGTGTCGGGCGATTGATTCGAGATAAGAGCGATAGTGGCGCACTGATCATTTGCGATAATCGTTTAGTGACTCGGGATTATGGCGGCATTTTCCTGGGGAGTTTACCTCCTATTCCACGCACCCGAGATTTAGGGATAATTAAAGAGTTTCTAGCCGAAGCGAACAAGTCATAAGTGACGCTTTGGCCACTGTTTTTAGATTTAGATAACGAATATTTGAGACATAAATGAGCGCAAAAATTCTTGCAGTAGATACAGCAACGGAAAACTGTTCAGTAGCATTGATGGTGGGAGAGCAAGTGTTCGCCCGCAGTGAAGTAGCACCACGTGACCATACCAAGAAAGTACTGCCTATGGTTGATGAAGTACTGAAAGAAGCGGGATTGACCTTAGCTGAGCTTGATGCGATTGCATTTGGTCAAGGTCCAGGTAGCTTCACTGGTGTACGCATTGGTATCGGTATCGCACAAGGTCTAGCGTTTGGTGCTGATCTGCCAATGATTGGTGTATCGACACTGGAAGCCATGGCGCAATCGAGTTACCGCCAGTTTGGTGATACACATGTTGCAAGTGCCATTGATGCTCGTATGAGCGAAGTTTACTGGGCTCGTTACAGTCGTGAACAAGACGGTCGTTGGTCTTTGACTGATGAAGAGTGCGTTATCCCGCCACAAGAGCTAGTGAACCAAATTGAAGCAGACCAAAACACTTGGGCAAAAGTTGGTACAGGTTGGGCTGCGTACGCTGAGCACATGGATACGCTATCATTAACTACAAAACCAAGTGACGTTCTTTACCCAGAGGCGCAAGACATGGCGTTTATCGCTCAGTTTGCATTTGCGGCGGGTAAAGCGGTTCCAGTAGAAGAGTCTGAGCCTGTTTATCTGCGTGATAAGGTGGCGTGGAAAAAGCTTCCAGGTCGTGAATAACTTCTAGGTCGTGAATAACTTTTAGGTTGAAAATAGCTTCTTGGTTGCGAACACTTCCTTGGTCGTAAATAAGCGTCTTAGTCAGGAATAAACAAAAACGTCATAACTTTTACAAGGTTCTGATAACCCATGACTCTAGATAGTACATATTTAGAGTCATACCGAGGCAGAGATTGAGTGAATGGTATCAATTAATGGTTTACCTCCTTCTTCGATAGGCAATACATCTAAAGCCAATCGCACCAACAAGAAGAATCAGGTAAAGAAAACCGATGCAAAGACCTCTGTGGGGCAGCCCACTAAGGTAGCCAATGCTGTCTCGCACTCTATTCGTCATGTTCAAGAATCAGATATTCATCGAGCTCAAGTTCAGTACGACCTCCCTGAAGGACGTGGACGAAAAGCGATGGAAGAGTATATGGATGTTATGAACCAGGCGAAAAAAGAGGAACTTACAAGACTCATCGGTGTCGATATTTATATATAAAAACATCAATTTATCTTCTATTTTAAGGGTTAGAACCATGTCGATTTCCCCTGCAAAGTTACGCCTTTTCGCCCTCGGCTTATTCTCAGTATTATTGGTTGGGTGTTCATCCTTACCTACTGAACTGGAAGCCTCTTCAGAACCAGTAATTACCGATTACCAAGAGTGGGTAAATCAACTCCCTGATGCTAAGGATGTCCGTCTGGGCGGTGTGATAGCTAAAGTCACTAACCTCAAAGATAAATCACGCGTTGAAGTGGTAAACATGCCGATCTCTAGCAGCGGTAAACCCGATCTCGATGCGGAGCCAAGTGGTCGCTTCGTGGCTTATGTAGATGGTTACGTAGAACCTCTAAGCTTTGCGGAAGGTCGCTTGGTGACATTTGTGGGTCAATCGGCAGGCTCAGAAGATGGCAAAATTGGTGAGTTCCCGTATACATTCCCGGTGATGAACGCTGATAATCAGCGCCTATGGCAAATCACAGAGCGTGTGATTGTGAATGACTTTGCTCCGACGTACTACTCGTGTCGCAGCCTACATTGTCGTAGTTTCCATACCATGCCAAGACAAGGCCGAGTGGTGCAAGACTTAGAATAGTCATTGGGCTATTGCTTTTACATCCCGTTTGAATAGACAAGATTAAGGAATGATCACAACGGATGATTGAAAAATCCTATTCACTCCCGAGTGGCACTATGGTGTGCCAAGAGCTCGGAAACCCAGAAACGGCCGCTTTGACGGTCGTTTTTGTTCATGGCTGGCTGGATAACTCGGCCAGTTTTACCTCTCTAATGCAGGCCATACACACTCAGTCAAACCACTACCATTTGGTGGCGATAGACCTGTTTGGACACGGACACTCCTCGCATAAAGCCGGCAGTTATTACCCTTTTCATGACTATATCGATGATTTACATCAGTTGATGGGTAAATTATCGCCAAACAGACTAGTACTAGTAGGACATTCGCTTGGTGCATTGATCGCAAGTTGCTATAGTGCCGCCTTTCCTGAAATGGTGTCTGGATTAATCCAAATTGAAGGTCACGGACCTCTTTCCGAAGCTCCCCAAGCAACAGTCTCTCGTTTGCGAGATGGGGTACTCAGTCGTCAACGACAGCGAAGAAAGCCTTCACGTCCATTAGCTAGCCTAGAGGACGCCATTAAACTGAGATCTCATGCTAATCAAATTGCACCAGATTTGATCGCTCCCGTTGTTGTTCGAGGCATTGCGCAATTTGAGGGCGTTTGGCAGTGGCGTAGTGACCCAAAATTGAAGTGTGATTCTGTTTATCGCATGTCTCAGTCACACGCGGATGCGATAAATGAGGCTATAGAATGCCCTCAATTGATAATCTTGGGAAATGAAGGATTTAAGGATTTACAGCATAATCGCTACAAATCCACTCAAAATCCCCCAATTATTAAGATGATTTCAGGTGGACACCATTGTCATTTAGAGAACCCAGAGTCAGTTTCTGAGCTAATTCTTGGTGTAGTTAACAAAATTTAAACAAGTGTTTGAGCCTTTTAGTGCTCATGCACTAAAGCTGTGCTGTAATATCGCCATGATAAATAGCGGCGAAACAGTCGTCAGCTGATAAACGAGGAGTAACATCGTGGATAAACCTTGGCTTTCACGTTATCCAAGTGACGTACCAGAGCAGATCAACCCAGATCAGTACCAATCTTTAGTTGAGATGTTTGAGCAGTCTGTACAGAAGTACGCTGATCAACCTGCATTCGAAAACATGGGCTCGGTCATGACATTCCGTAAGCTCGAAGAGCGTAGCCGTGCTTTCGCCGCTTACCTACAAAATGATCTGAAGCTGAAAAAGGGCGATCGCGTCGCTCTAATGATGCCAAACCTACTGCAATACCCAATTGCACTATTTGGTGTACTTCGTGCTGGTATGATTGCAGTTAACGTAAACCCTCTGTACACCCCACGTGAACTTGAGCATCAGCTAAACGATTCGGGCGCAAAAGCGATTGTTATCGTTTCGAACTTTGCGAGTACGCTTGAGAAAGTGGTCGATAATACTCCTGTTAAGCACGTAGTACTGACTAGCCTTGGTCAGATGTTACCGCGTGCGAAGGGTACGATTGTCGATTTCGTAGTGAAGTACGTAAAAGGCATGGTTCCTAAGTACGATCTTCCGGGCGCAATCTCATTCCGCAAGGCACTGCATAAAGGTCGCCGTCTACAATACGTAAAACCATTCATGTCTGGTGATGACATCGCGTTCCTGCAGTACACAGGTGGCACTACGGGTGTAGCGAAAGGCGCAATCCTGACGCATCGCAATATGATCGCGAACGTTCTTCAAGCGAAAGGAGCGTACGGCCCTGTATTGAATGAAGGTCGTGAGCTAGTGGTAACGGCACTACCTCTTTACCACGTATTCGCACTGACAGTGAACTGCTTACTGTTTGTAGAAATGGGTGGTCGCAACCTGCTTATTACTAACCCTCGTGATATCCCGGGCTTCATCAAAGAGCTACAGAAAGTCCCATTCACGGCGATTACCGGTGTAAACACACTCTTTAATGCGCTTGTGAACAATGAAGATTTCCATGAACTGGACTTCAGCAACCTACGCCTATCTGTGGGTGGTGGTATGGCAGTGCAACGCGCTGTTGCTGAACAATGGAAGAAGGTAACAGGTATTCACCTACTGGAAGGCTATGGTCTAACCGAGTGTTCTCCACTGGTTACGGGTAACCCTTACGATCTTAAAGATTACACGGGCGCTATTGGCCTACCTGTGCCGTCGACAGATGTTCGCATCATTGATGACGAAGGCAATGTTGTTGCGAATGATCAAGTGGGTGAGCTGCAAGTACGTGGCCCTCAAGTGATGCAAGGCTACTGGCAGCGTCCTGAAGCGACCAAGGAAGTGATCGACCATGATGGTTGGTTGTCGACTGGTGATATCGTTAAGTTCGATGATGAAGGTCTACTGCACATCGTTGACCGTAAGAAAGATATGATTCTGGTATCTGGCTTCAACGTTTACCCTAACGAAATCGAAGATGTTGTAGCTCTGCACGGTAAGGTACTGGAAGTTGCGGCAATTGGCCAACCACACGAAGTTTCTGGTGAGCTTGTGAAGGTTTACGTGGTTAAGCGTGACCCAAGCCTGACGAAAGAAGATGTGATTGCGCACTGTCGTGAGCACCTAACAGGCTACAAAGTACCAAAACTGGTTGAGTTCCGCGATGATCTACCAAAGACCAATGTAGGTAAGATCTTGCGCCGCGTACTGCGTGAAGAGAACGATGCTGAGCTTGCTAAACGTGCAAGTGCATAACTGATGGTCTTACCGCTTAATCTAAGCGGTTAATGTAAATTAGTGATAGAATGCCGACAGTGAATGTCGGCATTTTTGTATCCGGCGGAATAATTAAATCAGTGAGAGTTTTTGTGAACTATCAAATCATTACCCAATTGAAAGACCTTGAACGTGTATGTCAGCAAGCCCGTGAAGCCGATGTTGTGATGCTTGATACCGAGTTTGTCCGTACCAGAACTTACTATCCACAGTTAGGTTTGATTCAATTATTTGATGGTGAAACTCTGTCTTTGATTGACCCAATCGCATTGGATGAGATGACCCCGTTCGTATCGCTTCTAAAAGACGCTTCGGTACTGAAGGTGTTACATGCTTGCGGTGAAGATCTGGAAGTATTCCAGAATGCATTTGGTTGTACGCCAACACCAATGGTGGACACGCAAATCATGGCCGCTTTCTTAGGACACGGTTTATCGACGGGGTTTGCTGCACTGGTATCTGAATTCGTTGGTATTGACCTGGATAAGAGTGAATCACGCACCGATTGGTTAGCGCGCCCATTATCGCAAAAGCAGTTGGATTACGCCGCAGCAGACGTTTACTACTTGCTGCCAATGTATAACAAGCTGCTAGAGAAAGTGATGGAAGCTGGCTGGTGGGATGCCGCGCAGCAAGAGTCTGATCTGCAAGTCAGCAAGCGTATTCGCTCAATTGAGCCAGAGAACGCTTATCTAGACATTAAAGGTGCTTGGCAGCTAAAACCTAAGCAACTAGCTATCTTGAAGCCTTTGGCAACTTGGCGATTAAAAGAAGCAATTAAGCGTGATCTAGCGCTTAACTTCATTTTCAAAGAGCAAGACCTTTGGGCGGTGGCTCGTTTTGCTATTAAAAATCCAAAACGCATGGAAGAGGAAGGTTTTGATTTCCGCTCAGTGCGTCGCCACGGTGCGAAAATCAGCTCTATCGTAAAACTGGCGGAGCACACACCAGAAGAGGAGTACCCAGCGGTTGTTGAACGTTTGATGGACTTCCCTGGTTACAAGCAGATGTTTAAAGTCCTCAAAGATGAAGTGAAGAAAGCATCTCAACATAGTGGTTTGGCGACTGAGTTTATCGCTTCTAAAAAACAGCTTAATCAAGTCTTGAGTTGGGTTTGGAAACACGATCGCAACCCAGAAGAATTGCCTGATGTAATGCAAGGCTGGCGACTAGAAATTGCAGGTGAGAAATTGAATAAGCTGATTAAGTAGCCAGTTTTCTGATTCGCAGATAGATATGAAGGGGTAAAACACAATCGTTTTACCCCTTTTTTGTCATTACGATTTGTCGTCGCTTGTGGACGTTTCTTTCTCTTTAGCTTCAGCCAGTTGCTGTTCCAGTTCCATGATTCTTAGTTCAGCTTCGAGCTCGGCAACGCGTTTCTCTGCGTCACTGCGATTATCTTGTGAGTGACCATCCGCCAGAACCTGAGTGTTTTCACTCTGGCGAGAGTCATCAAGGTCTTTCATTGAACCAGCGACACCTCCTGTAACACCACCCGCTACAGCGCCTTTCACTGCTAGCCCTGGTTCACCAGTAAGCGCACCTAATGTTGCCCCCATCAAAGCACCTCCTGCGGCACCGCGATTTCTAGCGGCATTTTCATTGTCTTTGTCCATTGCAGGGGAACTACATCCAGTAACAACCAATACAGAGGTAATGATGATGGCTTTTAATGTGTTGTTTAGGTAAGTCATAGTTGTACTCTTTCTGTCTGTAGGGAACCTATTCAGAGTACAAAAAACAATCAGGCTTGGATAATGCTGACTCTTTATAGAAATAATAACCAGTGGTTATGGTTTGACATATGTATGGATTGTCTTGAGATATAAAAATGGCCCACTTGAAAGCAAGTGAGCCGTTTTAGGGATCTAGAATTTCGACGAAATTACTTGTCGTCTTCTGGCAGTTTGACGTTCAATTCAAGAACAGAGATATCATCGTCTTTGTGCTCGAATGATAGGTCTACCATTGAAGGATCTACTTCAACGTACTTGGCAATACACTTCAAGATGTCTTCTTTTAGTTGCGGCAGGTACGAAGGTGCAGGGTCGTCATGGCTGCGACGTTCTGCCACGATGATCTGCAAGCGTTCTTTGGCTAGGTTAGCTGTGGTTTTCTTCTGTGGTCTAAAAAACTCTAGTAGTGACATAGTTGATTAGCCCCCGAATAGTCGTTTGAAGATGCCTTTCTTCTCTTCCGTTAGGAAGCGGAAGTCCACTTGGCTGCCGAGTAGACGGTCTACAGTATCACTGTAAGCCATACCTGCGTCAGTGGCTTCGTCAAAGATTACTGGTACACCCTTGTTTGATGCGTTCAGTACTGCTTGGCTCTCCGGGATTACGCCCAATAGCGAGATGTGAAGGATCTCTTCTACATCTTCTACGCTTAGCATTTCGCCTTGGGTTACACGCGCAGGATTGTAGCGTGTTAGCAGTAGGTGAGTTTTCACTGGCTCTAGGCCGTCTTCAGCACGACGTGACTTAGAATCTAAGATGCCTAGAATACGGTCTGAATCTCGAACTGAAGACACCTCTGGGTTAGTCGTCACAATAGCTTCATCTGCAAAGTAGAGTGCCATCAAAGCGCCTTGCTCAATACCTGCTGGAGAGTCACAGATGATGAAGTCAAAGCCCATTTCGTCTAGCTCATCAAATACACGACGAACACCGTCTTTGGTTAGTGCATCTTTATCACGAGTTTGAGAGGCTGGAAGAATGTATAGATTGTCTGTGCGCTTGTCTTTGATCATCGCTTGGTTCAGAGTTGCTTCACCATTGATAACATTAACGAAATCGTAAACGACACGACGCTCACAGCCCATGATAAGATCGAGGTTACGCAGACCAATATCAAAGTCGATAACCGCTGTTTTCTTTCCTTTCAAAGCTAAACCTGAGGCAATAGCTGCACTGGAGGTAGTTTTACCAACACCGCCTTTACCTGACGTTACAACGATAATGCGTGCCATTATTTTTTCCTTTTATTTCTTTATAGTGCGAGTACGTCAACACGTAGTACGTCGTTGTCCATGCTGAACATGGTCTTCTTTTGCCAATACTCGCTTTCAATTTGATCGCTGAGCCAGTAGTTGCCTGCAATGGAAACCAGCTCGGCTTGTAAATCGTTACAGATAATCTTTGCTTCAGTTTGACCGCTTGCGCCTGCAATTGCGCGGCCGCGTAATGTGCCATGAATATGAATACTGCCATCCGCAATCACTTCCGCTCCAGCACTCACGTGACTCAAAATTAATAGGTCACCATCTTTAGCATAGACCTGTTGTCCAGAACGAATCGGAGTTCTTACCACTTTTGTGGGCGCCATCTTAGCCGGAGCCTGTGAAGGGGACTTGCTGGCCGTCATTACAGCGAAACCAGCTTCTTTTGCTAGGTTTTGCATGCGTTTATCAGAACAGCCCGTTACGCCGACAGGGATCATACCTGCTTGAGATATGCCGTTTTTAAGTTGGAGGAAGTCGATATCACCGGCAACTTGGCTGATGTTAATTACCACAGGAGCTGAAGCAAAAAAGTTTGGTGCTTGGTCGACTTTTTCTTGAAGGAATGACGCTGCATTTTCGACGTTATCATCGGATAAGTGCAAGACAGATAGCGTAAAGCTGCTACCTTTTAAATCTGGGTTACTAGACATCGAAAACTACAGGACCTCAATAACGGTTGGCTACAATTTCTTTCATCTTTACGATAAAGGACATTGCCTGAAACTAGGCTTATCATGTTATATTCCCAGACCAAGCACAGCAAGTGATCTTGTTGTCAAATGGACGTTTTGTTCCCAATATTTCACCAACATAAACTATTGATCTCGCATGTGAGAGTTTTGTAGTCATAAACATTTAGAAAAGGTTTGTCATGCTGTGTTCTATATATAAAAGCTCAAAAAAAGAAGGAACATACCTTTATATCCCTAAAAAGGATGATTTTTCACAAGTTCCTGACGCATTGATGGAAATGTTTGGTAAACCTAGCTTCGTAATGGTCATCAAAATGGATGGCCGTAAATTGGCGCAAGTGAACATCGATAAAGTTCGTGAGTCTCTAGAAACCGACGGCTTCTTTTTACAATTGCCGCCACCACCAGTGAATGAACTTGAGTTGTATAAGGAGCGTAAGGCTCAACAAAACACTCAAGATGAAGAGTAGTCTTACTCACCTTATTCAGGGAGGAATGATCGTTGAGTAAATTATCGCAAACCCTAATTACCGTGTCGGCGTTGTTGGCCGGCAGTGCAGTGGCTCCGTTACACGCTAACGAGTTGAGCTTTGAGCAGTTTGTTGAAAAGCTAAAACAGCAGGGCTCAGAGCAAGGCATCTCTCAATCGATCATCGACCAAGCCTTTGATGGCGTGACGTTTAAACCGCGTGCAGTGAAGGCTGATAAAAATCAGCCAGAGAAAAAACTGACGCTCGACAAGTACATCCCAAGAGCAGTTCCTGCTTGGAAGGTTAAGCAAGCGCAGTCGCTTTATGATAAGCACCATACTGAGCTGAAACGCATCGGTGATGAGTATGGTGTTCAACCTCGCTTTATCGTCGCATTGTGGGGCGTTGAGAGTAACTTTGGTACTTTTACTGGCAATTACCGTGTGATTGACGCGCTAACTACCATGGCTTACGAAGGTCGTCGCGAGGCGTTCTTTACCAAAGAAGCGATGGCAGCACTGACCATTCTTGAAGAGGGGCATATTAAACCTCAGGATATGAAAGGGTCGTGGGCTGGAGCGATGGGGCAACCTCAGTTTATGCCAAGTTCATTCCTAGCTTATGCAGCGGATGGTAATGGTGACGGTAAGAAAGACATCTGGAATACCGAAGCTGATGTTTTTGCTTCTGCGGCGAATTATCTGAGCCAGTCTGGTTGGGATGATAAGTACACATGGGGCAGACAGGTAAAAGTGCCGGCGAATATCTCGCTAGATATGCAGGGCCGCTCGGAAGAGAAAGGTAAGTACCTTCAAGAGTGGTCAAAGCTGGGTATTACGCGCTTTGATGGTAGCCCACTGCCTAAGCTTGATGAAGATATTAAAGCTTGGTTGATCATGCCGGATGACCAAACCGGGCGCTCTTACTTGGTTTACAACAACTACAATGTACTGATGAAGTGGAATCGTTCGTACTACTTTGCACTGGCAGTGAGTCACCTCGCTGATCGAATTAAGTTTAAATAGCTTAAGTTTAAAGAAAGCAACCAAGGCAAAGCGGCGTAAGCCAACAGATTAAAAAGGACTCTTCGGAGTCCTTTTGTTTTTTAGTAAATAGTGTTCCAGATTAATGGCTTATTTTAGATAGGCCGTTTTTAAGTTAGATAGAGGGCAAACGAGTGTTAACAGACAGAGCGGCACAAATGGTGATCTTCCACGCCTTGATTAAGCATGGCGGTTTTACCAGTGCAGCGAAGAGCTTAAATGTATCGGTATCGCACATCAGTAAGCAGATCGCACTGTTGGAAGACAACATTGGGATTAAGCTGGTTCAGCGTACGACGCGCAGCCTCACGTTGACCGAAGCGGGTGAAGTGTTTTATCAGCACTGTGAGCAGTTGTTTGGTACGCTCAAGGCTGCACAAATGGACATGGAAAGCCAGCGTGATGATGTTTCTGGTAAGTTGCGAGTTGGTATCTCACAATCGTTCGGTACTTTGCATGTCATTCCCGCTATTGATCAGTTACGTCAGCTCTATCCACAGCTCAAAGTCGAGATTCACCTATTCGATTACAAAGTGGATATGATCGAAGAACGCTTGGATCTTTGGATCACCAACAATGAAGAGTTGCCGGAAGGCTACATTGCTCAGCGATTAGCAGACAGCCAGTTTGTGGTTGCGGCATCACCGGACTACTTGATCAAAGCAGGTACGCCGAGTTGCCCTTCGGATCTGAGCGACCACAACTGTCTTATCTATCGTAGCCGTGAGCGTGATTATACCTCTTGGGCGTTCGATAACGGACAAGAAAGTTTATGTGTCACCGTTAGTGGTGATTACTCTGTCGATCTAGCAGAGGCGGTAAGAGACGCAGCTGTGGCAGGTTGGGGAATCGCCTATCTTGCGACTTATCTTGTTAAAGAGGAGTTTCGCAGTGGTCAGCTAATTCAGGTATTACCTGAGTGGAAAGCCAGTCAGATCATGCCATTTTTTGCTGTCTATCCAAGCCGCAAGAACATGCCAAAGAAGCTATCCACGGTGATTGAGTTCCTGAAACAGCACATTGGTTCTCCGACGTATTGGGATAAAAATCTGAAAACTTGCGTTGAATTACACCGCTAACTGTCGCTGTTTTTGAAAATATAATTTCTATATGGAAAAAGTATTAAAAATAATCAATAAAGTTTTAATTAATTCAATGAGTTATATATTTGGTGCTTAAATGGACAGTTAAGCCAACATCCATGTAACAACCACTGCTTGCCGCAAACGGTTTCCTCTATACAATGCGTCGCCTTTCCTACTACAACTTTTCAGGTTTGACGCATATGGCATCCCTAATTGGAATCATTACTCTTCTAGTAATCGCTTGGTTACTATCTACGGACAGAAAAAATATTCAGCTAAGAACGGTGTCTCTTGCTTTCTTACTTCAGGTCACTTTTGCACTGCTTGTGTTGTACGTACCTATGGGTAAAGACGTGCTTAATGGCGTGACGGGAGCCGTTTCGAGCTTAATCAATTACGGCCAAGAGGGCATCGGCTTCCTATTTGGTGGCCTAACCAATAGTGGTTTCGTATTCGCGATTAATGTTCTCGGTATCATCATTTTCTTTTCAGCTCTGATTTCAGGTTTGTACCACATCGGTTTCATGCCAAAAGTGATAAACCTAATTGGCGGCGCATTGCAGAAGCTGTTAGGTACAGGCCGTGCGGAATCTCTTTCTGCTACGGCGAACATCTTCGTTGGCATGATTGAGGCACCATTAGTGGTTAAGCCTTACCTGAAGCACATGACCGATTCTCAGCTGTTTGCGGTAATGACTTGTGGTTTGGCATCGGTAGCAGGCGGCACGCTAGTTGGTTATGCGTCTCTAGGAGTGGATCTGAACTACCTAATTGCAGCGGCATTTATGTCTGCGCCTGCCGGTTTATTGATGGCAAAAATCTTGGTACCGGGCAGTGCTAATGAGACTCAAGAGAGCATTGAGTCAGATGTAGAAATTCCACGAGCAACGAACGTAGTTGAGGCAATGGCAGATGGGGCTATGTCTGGACTTCGTATTGCAGTCGCAGTGGGTGCAACACTTCTTGCTTTTGTCAGCGTGATTGCAATGCTGAACGGCATGCTAGGTGCAGTTGGTGGCTGGTTCGGCGTGGACCTAAGCTTCGAGCTTATCCTAGGTTATGTGTTTGCACCCGTTGCATGGCTGATTGGTGTGCCATGGAACGAAGCGGTTGTAGCGGGTTCACTGATCGGTAATAAGATTGTTGTGAATGAGTTTGTTGCCTTCATTCAGCTAATGGAAGCGAAGGAAGCACTAAGCGAACACTCTCAAGCTATCGTAACCTTTGCACTGTGTGGCTTTGCGAATATCTCAACCATGGCGATTCTAATCGGTGGTTTGGGTAGCCTAGTTCCAGAGCGACGCTCATTCATCTCTAAGTATGGCTTCCGCGCGATTTGTGCAGGCGTACTAGCGAACTTGATGAGTGCTTCGATTGCTGGTGTAGCGCTGTCGCTATAGTCTTTTCCATAAGTGAATAGCCAACAAAAAAGCCGCGACGTATTGTCGCGGCTTTTCATCATTTGAAGCAATGGCTACATGAGATAATAGCTATTTGAGGCGGTGGTTACTTGTTAGAGTGGAACTGCTCACACGCGATCATTGTGTTCTCGATAAGGCTTGCAACCGTCATCGGGCCAACACCACCAGGAACTGGAGTAATGAAGCTTGCACTCTCTTTTGCAACATCGTACTCCACGTCACCCACCAATTTACCTGACTCTAGGCGGTTGATACCAACATCGACCACCACGGCACCTTTTTTGATCCATGCACCCGGAATGAAGTTAGGTTTACCTACAGCAACCACAACAACGTCAGCTTGACGCACGTGGCCTTCTAGGTCTTTAGTGAAACGGTGACAAGTCGTCGTAGTACAGCCCGCTAGAAGCAGCTCTAGAGTCATAGGACGACCAACGATATTTGATGCGCCAACAACAACAGCGTGCTTACCACGTAGGTCGATGTTGTAGCGGTCAAGCAGAGTGATGATGCCTTTTGGCGTACAAGAACGTAGCTTAGGGATACGCTGTGCCAGACGACCGACATTGTATGGGTGGAAACCATCAACGTCCTTTTCTGGCGTAATACGCTCTAGTACGTGTGTGCTATCGATACCGGCAGGAAGAGGTAGTTGAACAAGAATGCCATCAATCTCTGGATCTTCGTTCAATTGGTCAACAAGAGTAAGTAGTTCTTCTTCGGTTGCCGTTGTAGGTAAGTCAAAAGACTTTGATACAAAGCCGACTTCCTCACACGCCTTGCGCTTGCTCCCCACATAAACTTGAGAAGCTGGGTCTTCACCCACTAAAACTACCGCTAGGCCTGGAGCTCGTAAGCCTGCTTCAGTACGCGCTTTTACACGTGCAGCAACTTCAGAACGAACGGTTTGAGATATTAGCTTTCCATCAATATTTTGAGCAGTCATGAATTTCCTTAGTATTGATATTCAAGTTAGTGGCTGATGTTTTGGCGCATTATTCCAGAAAACGTTTTTGATTTCCATCAAGCAAACGTTTGCTTTGGTCTAATTTTCAACACTTATAATGCCTTTGCCCTTTTTTTACTCACTTAGATCAGAATGTTAGATAAAGCCGTTGCTTTACTGATTCGAATTCGTATAATTCTTTCCTGTAGCGCGCCCTTAGCTCAGCTGGATAGAGCACGTCCCTTCTAAGGATGTGGTCGTAGGTTCGAATCCTACAGGGCGTGCCATTTATTTTAAGAAACCCGATAGCTCTTTGAGTTGTCGGGTTTTTTGCATTTCCGGCTTAATTATATTTGTGACTTAGTTGCTCGTCACTCTGTTATTTTTTTGCTTGATGGAACTGTTAGAAATTCATTTCAAGAGTCTACAAACTGTATCAAGTTTTTTCCCTTTAATTGATAGGGTTAAAAGTTCTGGGATATAAAACCAGTGGCTATAATAACTGACACTTAAAATGGATTTTAACCTCAGTAGTACTCAACTCTTCTATCGATTGATTGATAAGAACGCCAGCGAACGCGATCTTATCCTCTCTGATGTTCGTCAAAACTCGCCCCAACTTGCCCGTAACGTCGATGAATTATTGAAACACGCCAACAATGATTTTGCGATTAATGCATTGGAATTGCATTTATCGACAGCTAATGAATCTACCGTCTGTTATGAAAACCTTCGCGTTGATCGTTATGTTATCGGTCATGAGTTGGGCAGAGGAGGATTTGCGGCGGTTTATTATGCTGCTCGCTACGATTCACGGTTTCATCACCAGTACGCAATCAAATTTTTCCATCCCGAGATCTTAGGACTGTTAGGTCAAGAGGCACTCTTTTCAGAGGCACAGCTCCTTGCTAGTGTTAGCCACTCCAATATTGCCAAAGTCTACGATGCTGGTATCTATAACGGAGCAGTGTATATCGTGATGGAGTTCGTCGATGGGGTGAACTTGCGCGACTACTTAAGCTCACGGTCGTTGAGTTTCGATCAGAAGTTGATGCTGTTTCGAGATATTTGCTTGGCTGTCGATCATGCTCATCAACATCAGGTTATTCATGGCGATCTTAAACCCGAAAACATACTTGTTTGTAGTGATGGTGTACCGAAAATCATCGACTTTAACATTGCTCAAAAAGTACAAAGGCTGAGCACTGGGGATAGGGAATTAATCACCCAAAATGTTTTGGCACTCACGCGAAACTACGCAAGCCCAGAGCAGCTTGATAACGATGCGATAGACAAGCGAACGGATGTGTACGCCTTAGGTCGGATTCTGTATTTGGATATCCTCCGAGCTCAGCCGAGAGGCGATATCACCAAGGTCGTGGCTTTAGCGACTCATTCCTCCCCTAGCCGCAGATATGCCAGAGCCAAAGATCTTGCGCAAGATATCGAAAATGTTCGCTGCTTTTTCCCTTTAAGCCAAGAGTCCAAAGTAAGCGTTGAAGTGATAAAGAAATCAATGATTCGTTATCCAGTGTTTACTCTGTGTAGTACTGCTCTAGTGCTGAGCATGATGGCTATCATTATGGCGTTGTCGACCGCGACTCAAGATCTCAATCGTCAAAAGCTGACATTGGACGAAATGCTCAATGACGTGACGGCCAGTGTTTATCCCCTGAACAACAATTTAACAGATTGGGAAGCGGTAATTGAGAACCGAGAAAACCAACGCAAGCTCGTGTTGGAAACTCCCTCACGGTCATTCTGGCCACAAAGGCGAGGAGATTTGAATTCTTCAATGCAAGTCGTCAGTAGCAGCACTGCTGATGACATCGAATACAACATCATTGATCCAATGAATATACAGCTTATGCAGTCTGAAGGAGACCAAGAGCATGATGAGATTCATCCAACCGATGAGGTTGTCACTTTCAATGAGTCCGTGGGGTAACAAGCAATGACTGTAACCAAAGAGGTTAGGGTCGATAGCGATCATCTCACGGAGCTGATTTCACAGTGGCAGATGGGTTGTAAAAAGTCTGAAGAGCAGATATTTCGTTTTGGGCAGTGGCACAATCATCAACCCAATGACTAACATGGTGAACAAACTTCTTGCTGAAGACTCGGAATTGACAGTTGCTGAAGCTGAGGAACAAGTCGTTGCTGCTATCACGGGTGACGCAGGTCTTGAGGTGTCACAAGCTCTTATCTTTGGTGACTACATTGCCGATACCACAGAGCAGGCAGAAGCACTGAATTTGATTGGTGAAGTGCTGGTAGATCATTCCGACCAAGATATCGAAACCAAGCTGAAGCTGACTCAAGCGATGGCGGAGGCAATGCAAGAGATCATTGATGCCGACGGTCAAACACTAGACGACTACTCGCCTATTATTGATATTCCATCAGATGGCGGCGATGTCACCGTTATCCCAAATACTCGTCCAAAAGTTGTCGGTACCACTGAGCCCGTTGAATTGACGCTGGGTGAAGCATGGCGTCCATACAACGTGAGTGACAAATTCCAAGATGCTGAAGGCGATGATATTACCTTCACTATGGTTGTTGTTGAAGGTGAAGGTAATAATGGCCTGTCTATCGATTCACTAACCGGCTTAATCACAGGTGAACCTGAGATCGCGGGCGGTTTCACTTATCACATTTTCGCGACCGATGAGCATAACGCTCGTTCATACCCACTAACGTTTGAAGTTACCGTGTTAACGGATAACCAGCCTCCAGTTGTTGATGAAGGCGAGCTTGCAAACCTGCAGTCGACCATGAATACATGGATGCTGACAGAAGGCGAGTCGTTGACGGATACGCTTGATGTAAGCGTGCTGTTCACTGATCAAGATGGTGATGCTCTAAGCTACAAAGTAGAAACGACGCTATCAACCGTTGCACGCACAGGCTTCAACGCTCTAGTGGACGACGAGGGTGTCGTGAGCTTTACCGGTCTGATTCCGCGTTCAGCTGCAGCGGGTGCAGAAACACTGACTGTTTCAGTGAATGATGGTGTAAACAGTGAATGGGTTGCGGCAACTCTGAGCTTCCCGATTATTGAAGAAGCGCCACTACCACCAGGCGATTCTCACCCGTTAGAGGATAACACTTGGTATTTCCTTGATAGAGGTTCTAACGGCACAAATTACTCTCAAGTATGGTGTGACACAGTACGTTTTGAAGATGGGGAGATCTTCTATAACGATCGCGACCAAAGTAATAAGACTACGTGTACAACTGAAGCGACAATGAAAGTGGGAACTTATGTTGTCGAGGGTGACACTATAGTCGGTTCATATACGGAAGACGGCGATACGATGACCATGCGCTACGATGTCACTAATGACTACGATAGCAACGTTATCTCGCAAGGTGCGGTGAGCATGCTTTGGACAGAAGAGGGACGCTCGAGTCGTTATGTTGGATTTAGCAGTCAAGCGGATGCAGAAAAGCGTATTCAAGTGAAATCCAGTGATGGCCCTGGGTTGCGTGATGCTTATTTATACTGGCCTGGTGAACAAGAGCACCAATACCAATTAATTTCTACCTCATTGCAGATGAACACAGCAGCGCTTTCACCAGGTAATTCTCACGACTACATCAAGGTTTGGATGAATGGTATTAGCTGTGACGGATTGTTGAATTCTCATGATGGCGATGCCGCTATCTTTGAACGATTCACTGTGACATCTGAGTCGCTTTCCGCTGACAATGGTTACAGTCTATCTCCATACTTTTGTGATGACATCTACGAAGGTAGTACGCCGAATGCGGTATTTTCTTTCCTATTCGGACTACAAGATAGTCACTCACTTGAGTTAGATGAGAACTATAGCATCATTGGCCAGATCAGTGATGAGTGGAGTGAGTACATCACTGACGTGAACTTCAACATGGTGTGGGATGGCTCGTCAAACGACGATTAATGGGAAGCTCCCGATTCAGATATACCCTGAATAATAAGGTGGATCCAATAATTGAATTAAGGGAGCCTAGCGATAGGCTTCCTTTTTTATTTTTCGATAAACTGACAATTGTTCCCTATTGGGGGTTTACATCATTTAGTAATAAAGCCACTATGAATCCACGAAGAATAGACAAGTAAAGCCGCTAGGAAGAAGGTTTACTTATTCAAACCGCCTCACTAGCTGCTAATTTAGAGGAAGCAATGGCAGGAAACAGTATCGGACAACACTTTCGAGTAACTACATTCGGAGAGAGTCACGGTATCGCACTAGGATGTATCGTAGACGGGTGCCCACCAGGATTACAAATTACCGAAGAAGATCTGCAGAAAGATCTGGACCGTCGTCGTCCGGGGACTTCTCGCTATACCACTGCTCGTCGTGAAGCTGACGCAGTGAAGATCTTGTCGGGTGTTTTTGAAGGTCAAACTACGGGTACATCTATTGGTCTACTAATCGAAAACACAGACCAACGCTCTAAAGACTATTCAGAAATTAAAGACAAGTTCCGTCCGGGTCACGCAGATTACACATATCATCAGAAATATGGTGTACGTGATTACCGTGGTGGCGGTCGCTCTTCAGCTCGTGAAACAGCAATGCGTGTAGCAGCGGGTGCAATTGCGAAGAAATACCTTAAGCAAGAGTTCGGTGTCGAGATTCAGGCATACCTATCTCAGATGGGCGATATCGCTATCGAGAAAGTAGATTGGAACGAAATCGAGAACAACGCATTCTTCTGTCCAGACGCAGATAAAGTGCCAGAGTTCGATCAGATGATTCGTGATCTACTGAAAGAAGGTAACTCTATCGGTGCTAAGATCCAAGTTGTGGCAAAGCAAGTACCAGTCGGTCTTGGTGAGCCGATCTTTGATCGTCTAGATGCTGACATCGCACACGCACTAATGAGCATTAATGCGGTTAAAGGTGTTGAGATTGGTGATGGCTTTGATGTCGTTAACCAAAAGGGCAGCGAGCACCGTGACCCACTAACACCGGAAGGCTTCACAAGTAACCACGCTGGTGGCATCTTGGGTGGTATTTCAACGGGTCAAGATATCGTAGCAAGCATCGCGCTTAAGCCAACTTCAAGCATCACCGTGCCGGGCGATACTATTACTAAAGATGGCGAGCCTACACAGTTGATCACTAAAGGTCGTCACGACCCATGTGTTGGTATTCGTGCAGTGCCAATTGCAGAAGCTATGCTAGCGATTGTCCTGCTGGATCATCTATTACGTCATCGTGGTCAAAACCACGGCGTGACAACCAATACGCCTCAAATCTAACGATTGAGTGTATAGGATATGGATTAAAAAAGGGTTGCTTCCTGTTGGAGCAACCCTTTTTGTTTTCGAGTGAATGCGTTATATCTAATTAGTTCACAGATCAGTGAACAGAGCTTTCAGGGTCTAAGTGGAATGATGGTAGACGCCACTTAAAGCGCACTGCTGCCATTCGCAATAGGTAGCCAACAACCAAGGTTGTGATGGTTGCGGTTACATCATTAATACCAAACTCTAGTAATGCGAGGTATAGGCCTGATGCGATAAGTGCGATAGATGCGTAAAGCTCCTCATGCAGCACAAGTGGCGTTTGGCGACAGATAAGGTCACGCAGTAGCCCACCAAAGACACCAGTGACCAATGCTGACACCATACAGATCATTGGGTGCAGACCCATGTTCATGGCTACTTTGGTACCGATGATGCTAAATACAATCAAGCCAAGTGCGTCTAAGCGAATAAATAAGCCTTTGAGCTTAATCACCCACTTTGCTAGGCCGGTAGTGATGACGCCCGCAATGCACGTAATGGCAAGAAACTCTGGGTTTTCCACCCAGCCTAGCGGATAATGGCCAAGCAAGATATCTCGAACTGTACCACCACCAATTGCGGTTGCGCTTGCAACCAGCATTACACCAAACCAATCCATTTTTTGTTTACCAGCGCTGAGTGCGCCAGTCATGGCTTCTGCCGTGATACCAATGATATATAAAACACTTAGTAGCATTGCTGTAACTCTATAATTTCGGTCTATAAAATCGTGATTTATGAGCCGTGCGATATAAAAAAGAAGCGCGAGTTTAGTGCGAAAAGTCACATTTTACGAATGAATATTTGTACCGCGAATTGGCGTTTCAGATTAGCTAAACTAATCATACAACCTAAGGTGGGTTAATCTGGGGTGGGCAATCGATTATCATGGCCCGATGAGCTTACCAACCCAATGACATTACGCTGAATAGGGCTTTACCAAGCACTCAAAAAAACGCAAAATGCCCTCGTTGTTCTTATTTATTTTTTATCTTATGACGCATCAATATCCAGATATCATCAACATCTTCAACCGCACCTTTTTCGAGAGCTTTAATACTAAGTTAGAGTTGGGAGAAGATGAGCCGATTTACCTTCCAGCGGATGAGCAAGTTGCTCACCATCGGATCATCTTTGCTCGTGGGTTTTACGCATCAGCTTTACACGAGATTGCTCACTGGTGTGTGGCTGGCCCAGAGCGTCGCTTATTGGAAGACTTTGGCTATTGGTATGAGCCGGATGGTCGCACTGAGGCTGTGCAAGCGGAGTTTGAGAAGGTAGAAATTCGACCTCAAGCATACGAATGGATCTTAGCATTGAGTGCAGGCTTTCCTTTTAACGTCAGCTGTGACAATCTACACGGCGATTTTGAGCCAGATCGTTTGGCCTTTATGAAAAAGGTGCACAACGAAGTCATGGGTATTTTAGAAGTGGGTTTGCCACCTCGCGTAAAAATGCTGTCAGAGGCATTGCGAGACTTCTATGACATTGCTCCATTGACGGCGAACCAATTTATTGTGAAATAAGAGAAGACTATGATTATCGAATTTGAAGAAAAGCTACTTGAAGTAATTGATGCTCGTATTGAGAATGCCTCTGATGATGAGCTGTTTGCGGGTGGCTATCTGCGTGGTCATATTTCACTGTCTGTTGCAGCGTGTGAAGAAGAAGGCATCGAAGATATTGCTGAAGTAAAAGTTCGCATCGAAAAGAGCCTAGAAGACGCTCGTGCAGAACTGACTCCAGCAGACCGTACTATCGTTAACGACCTATGGGTTGAACTACAAAACCTCGCTTAACTTCTTCATAAATGGCGCGCTGATTTAACCCTCCTTGTGGTGCGCCGTTCTTCCTTTCTAACTTGTTCGAAAAATTTGAATGAGTCTGTACAAATCTTGTGATTGTTCCATTTCGGGCTTAGGCTAATCTAATACCACTTACCGAGATAAACGAAAGGACATCATCATGAAAGTTATCGCATTTGGCGCAAGCACCAGCTCTACTTCTATCAATAAAGCTCTAGCAACTTACGCGGCTAACTTGATTGAAGGAGCCGAAGTAAAAATCTTGGACATTAACGATTACCAAGTTCCAATGTTCAGTGAAGATAAAGAGAAAGAGATTGGCCAAGCGGAAGGTGCTCAAGCATTTTTACGCGACCTAGCGGAAGCCGACGCTTATGTAATCTCTTTTGCTGAGCACAACGGCCACCACCCAGCAGCGTTTAAAAACCTGTTTGACTGGGCGACACGAATTGAGCGCTCAGTATATGGTGAGAAACCAGCGGTATACCTAGCGACGTCTCCAGGCCCTGGTGGTGCACAGAATGTGCTAGGTGCGGCAACAGGTTCAGCACCTTACTTCGGTGGCAATGTGAAGGCATCGGTTTCTGTACCAAGCTTCTACGATAACTTTGACTTTGAGACGGGTTCGATCAGCAATGAAGAGATCGCAACCCAGATTAAAGATGCGGTAGCCAAACTGTAAGTCATGCTTACTAGAAATTAAAAAAAGCCCAAGCTTTTAACTAAGCTTGGGCTTTTTGGTTTTACTGATTACGTCCAGCTTGTTTGTCCGCCACCCAACCAGCGGTGAGCGCTTTGCCTTTACGCAGCCTTCTTACCCACATGCGGCTAGGGTGAATCGCTTCCAATACATCAACAGGCAATGGTAATGGGTCACCACAGATCTGCGAGGCTAACACTTCAGCGAGTAAGGGCGCTGAGCTTAATCCGCGCGAACCTAAGCCAATAAAGCAGTAGAGGTTCGGGTAGCTGGCTACGGTTTCTATGCTGCTAGCTTCATCACGTTGCGGGTTAAAGTTATGCAGGTTTTGATACTGCACTTTAATCGCTTCGAAATTGCCGACATTACCAACAAATGGCAAGTGATCACGGCTAACACTGCGGATGCCTTGGCGTGATAGATTGCCAGTGGTGTCGACATCTTGAGTCCATGTTTGGTCTGGCAGCGAGCCATGTAGGCGCTCACCATTGTGCTTTTGAACCTCAGAATCAAACTCTTGATCGATATTACTCTTGTCGTAGTTTGCCCCAATACAGTGGTGACCATTGTTCGGGTTTTGCGGTGTCATGTAGCCGTCGAAGCAGAGCACGGTTTTAAGCTTGCTCAGATTCTCAGTGGTTGGGATATGACTGACTTGGCCTTTCACCGGTGTTAATGGTACCGGAGCGGTTTGTTCAAACTGAGTAAACTTGTGTCCATTAGCAACTACAACTTGGCTATGCAATTTTGTAACTTCGCCCTGCGGGGTATCGATGGTGAGCTTCCACTTCTGGTCTGTATCAAGCCACTCCAGATTGGTTACTTGATGTTGGTAGTGAGCTTGCAGCAAGCCACTTGCCTCAAGTTGAGAGATCAAGCCTTGAGTCAGTTGACGTGGGCTTAACCAACCGCCGAGTGGGAAGTAGACACTCTCTTTATCGACAGGCAGACCAACCTTTTCATTGGCTTGGTCTGGAGATAGACGCTGAATCAAATCAGTATGGAAGTTGCCTTCAAGCATACGATTGAGCTTTTTGGTCGAGCCCTCATCCCACATTAAAATATTCACGCCACACCAGTCGTGATCAAACTCGACAGATTGAGATGCTTGCTCAATGAACTGGCGCGCAAAAAGTAACCCGGGACCAAATACACGCGACACGTTTGAGCGAGTTTCACTTAGCAGCGGGTAGATCGCCCCTTGGTTATTGCCAGATGCATTTTCTGCTGGCTGTGCATGCTCACAATAGAGCGATACTTGCTTACCGCGGCGGGTTAGCGTTTTGGCTAGTGCTGCGCTCGCCACACCACCACCAATTATGGCAATATCTTCGGTGTCACTATGAGGCGCTAAACCAAACCAGGGCTTGATATTAGAGTCATCTTGCTTTTCAGTGAGGCGGCCCGCAATCATTTCGCGCTTGGTACCAAAGCCTTTGACCTTTTTCATCTCAAAGCCAGCTTCTATCAGACCGCGGCGAACAAAGCCCGCTGCAGTGAAGGTCGCGCAGCTACAATCTTGCTTAGCCAGTTTAGCCATGCCATTGAACAGGTTCTGGTTCCACATTTCAGGGTTTTTGCTCGGTGCGAAACCATCGAGGAACCAAGCATCGACTAATCCCTGCTGTGGGTTAGGGACAAGTGGCATGCAGTCTTTGATATCACCAAACCACAGGTCGAGTGTGATTTTACCATCGCCTAGCACAATGCGGTGACACTCAGGCACTGCAATCGGGTAGTGCTCCTGAAGCTGAGTCGCGTACTCAGCAAGCTCTGGCCATGCCTTGTGTGCTTTGATGAGATCGTCTTTATTTAGTGGATACTTCTCAAAACTAATGAAATGTAACTCTTTGGTCACAGCTTGTGGGTTATCTTTGAGAAACGTGTCAAACCACTGCCAGACAGCAAGGAAGTTTAGGCCAGTACCGAAGCCCGTTTCTGCAATTACAAAGCGACGCTGTTCGTGTTCTAGCCAGCGCTCTGGAAGGTGGTTTTGTTTTAAGAACACGTAACGAGTCTCTTCTAAACCGTTCACGTTTGAGAAGTAAACGTCGTCGAATTGGTCGGAAACTGGCGTACCAGACTCGTTCCATTCCAGTTCAGCATTAGTAATTGAAGTCATAAAATCTGTCATTTTGTGATTTGAAGCGATATGTTGGGAGGGATTGTACGAATTTCTAGGAAAGCTGACCACTTTTGTTGGCCTTCTTGGTTATCATCTAGCTGAATTTTGAATTATAGGAATGTCACATGAAACGAGTCGTAATCACCGGTATGGGTATTGTTTCAAGTATCGGTAACAACGTCGAAGAAGTTTTAGCATCATTAAAAGCGGGTAAGTCAGGTATTACCGCTTCAGAGCAGTTCAAGGAACAAGGCCTTCGCTCTCAAGTTTGGGGTAACCTAAAAATGAACCCAGCTGACCATATCGATCGCAAAAAAATGCGCTTTATGGGTGATGCAGCGGCATTTGCATACCTTTCAATGGAGCAAGCAATCGCTGACTCTGGTCTAACAGAAGAGCAAGTATCAAACGATCGCACAGGTATTGTTGCGGGGTCTGGTGGTGCTTCATCTCTAAACCAAGTTAACGCGGTTGATATCCTGCGTGAAAAAGGCGTTAAGCGCGTTGGTCCATACATGGTTCCACGTACAATGGCGTCAACGGTTTCTGCGTGTCTAGCGACTCCTTTCAAAATCCGTGGTGTGAACTACTCAATGAGCTCTGCGTGTGCGACATCTGCACACTGTATTGGTCACGCAATGGAACTTATCCAACTGGGTAAACAAGACGTAGTATTCGCTGGTGGCGGTGAAGAACTAGATTGGTCTCTGACTATGATGTTCGACGCGATGGGCGCACTATCTACTAAGTACAACGACACTCCAGAGCAAGCATCTCGTACTTACGATGCAGACCGTGACGGTTTCGTAATCTCTGGTGGTGGCGGCATGCTAGTTATCGAAGAGCTTGAGCACGCGAAAGCACGTGGCGCGAAAATCTATGGCGAGATCGTAGGCTACGGTGCAACATCTGACGGTTACGACATGGTAGCTCCGTCTGGTGAAGGCGCAGTTCGCTGTATGAAGATGGCAATGCAAAACGTTGAAGGTGTTGATTACGTGAACACTCACGGTACTTCAACGCCAGTTGGTGACGTTAAAGAACTTGGTGCTATCCAAGAAGTCTTCGGTGGCAACAGCCCAGCTATCTCTGCAACTAAAGCGATGACAGGTCACGCTCTAGGTGCTGCTGGTGTACACGAAGCGATTTACTCAACGCTAATGCTAGACAATGGTTTCATTGCGCCAAGCATCAACGTTGCAAACCTAGACGAAGCAGCAGCGGGTCTAGACATCGTAACTGAAGCTCGCGAGCAAGAGCTAACAACAGTAATGTCGAACAGCTTCGGCTTCGGCGGTACTAACGCAACACTAGTGATCAAAAAGTACCAAGACTAAGTCTTTACTTTCATCACCAATAAACAGAATAAGTCTGACGACAGGCGTATAGATTATTAGATTTATAGGTTTCCAGAGCTTGATCAGTACTGGCTTTGGTTAGTCACTGATCGAACAGACGCAGACTCTGTCTCCTGGAGAGCGAGACAGGATCCTTTTGTTCTGGGTATTTGCCCGATTGTTTATTCAATCGGGCATTTTTCTTTTTATAGCGTCCTAAGCGCCACAAGCTAAGGTCGTTTGTCTATTTGCCCTCGACAGCCGCTGTCTAATTTTGCACAATCATTTCAATCCTCATTTTAGGTCGATGGACCGTAACTAAAGTACCCGCGTAATGAAAATCTTAATCGATGAAAATATGCCTTATGCTGAAGCACTATTCAGTCAACTGGGCGAAGTGATTTTAAAATCAGGTCGTACCCTAACAGCAGACGACCTTGTAGATGTTGATGCTCTAATGATTCGCTCTGTGACTAAAGTGAATGAGTCGCTGATTAGCAAAGCGAATAAATTGAAATTCGTAGGCACAGCAACCGCAGGTATGGATCATGTTGATCAAGACTTGATGAAAGAGCGTGGGATTTTCTTCACAGCCGCTCCAGGTTGTAACAAAGTCGGTGTGGCTGAATATGTGTTCAGCTCAATGATGGTACTGGCTCAGCAGCAAGGCTTTTCAGTATTCGACAAAACGGTCGGCATTATCGGTTGTGGCCAAGTGGGCAGCTACTTAGCTCGTTGCTTAGAAGGTATCGGCATTAAGGTGCTTTTGAATGATCCTCTAAAACAGCAAGAGGGCGACGCGCGTGATTTCACTGAGCTTGAGACTTTGCTTGAGCAAGCGGACATTATCACCACGCACACGCCGATCACCAAAACGGGTGACTACCCAACGCATCACTTGATCAACGAAACGGTACTGAACAACTTCCGTGCTGATCAAATCTTGATTAACGCAGCTCGCGGTCCTGTGGTGGACAACCAAGCACTGAAGGCTCGCCTACAAAAAGCGGATGGTTTCACAGCGGTATTGGATGTATTTGAATTCGAACCAGAAGTGGACATGGAGCTATTGCCACTGCTTGCCTTCGCAACACCGCATGTTGCTGGTTATGGTTTAGAGGGCAAAGCGCGCGGTACAACCATGATTTTCAACAGCTATTGTGAGTTCTTAGGTAAAGAGCAACGTGCATATGCAAGTGACTTATTGCCGACGGCACCAGTGCCGCAAATGAAATTAGATAGAGCATGGGACGAAGCAACACTGCACAATTTGACTCAGTTGATCTATGATGTGCGCAAAGACGACGCCTTATTCCGTCGCAATATCGCTACGCCAGGTTCTTTTGACCGCATGCGTAAAGAATATTGGGACCGCAGAGAATACAGTGCAGTCGAACTAACGGGTGATGAGACTTGTAACTTAGCACCGTTAGCGAAACTCGGTTTTATGGTAAAGCCAACTTTATAAAAGAGAGAAACAATGAGCCAAGAATTTAATATTGCTGTTTTAGGTGCGACGGGTGCGGTTGGCGAAACCATTATCGAAGTACTAGAAGAGCGTAAATTCCCTGTCGGTGAACTGCACTTACTAGCAAGTGAACGTAGTGAAGGCAAAACCTACCGTTTCAATGGTAAAACGGTAAAAGTGCAGAATGTAGAAGACTTTGATTGGTCTCAAGTACACATCGCATTTTTCTCTGCTGGTGGTGATCTATCTGAGAAGTGGGCTCCGATTGCAGCAGACGAAGGCGTCGTTGTTATCGACAACACCTCTAAGTTCCGTTACGAGTACGATGTTCCTCTGGTTGTTCCTGAAGTGAACCCAGAAGCGATCGCAGAGTTCCGTAACCGTAACATCATTGCAAACCCGAACTGCTCAACTATCCAAATGGTTGTCGCACTAAAACCGATTCACGATGAAGTGGGTCTAGAGCGTATTAACGTTTCTACGTACCAATCGGTTTCTGGTGCAGGCAAGCCGGGTATTGATGAGTTAGCAGGTCAAACGGCGAAACTGCTGAACGGTATGCCAGCAGAGAACTCGGCGTTCCCTCAACAGATCGCGTTCAACTGTATTCCACAGATTGATGAGTTCACTGAAAATGGCTACACCCGTGAAGAGATGAAGATGGTTTGGGAAACTCAAAAAATCTTCGCAGACTCTTCAATTACAGTAAACCCAACATGTGTTCGCGTACCAGTATTCTACGGTCACGCTGAATCTCTACACATTGAAACACGCTCCCCAATCGGTGCTGAGCATGTTGTGCAATTGCTAGAGAACACAGAAGGTGTTGAAGTGTTCCACGGTGCAGAGTTCCCAACTCAGGTTCGTGATGCAGGCGGTAAAGATCATGTAATGGTTGGTCGTATCCGCGGTGATATCAGTCACCACAGTGGCGTTAATATGTGGGTGGTTGCTGACAACGTTCGTAAAGGCGCAGCGACTAACGCAGTGCAAATCGGTGAAGTATTGATTCGCGATTACTTCTAATCGACACCCTCGCTGTTTATTGAAGCCTCACTCATTAGTGGGGCTTTTTTAATCAATAAAAAATACATCTTCACAAATTGTGTGAAATTGCTGCGAATATTGTCGTCGCAACACATTTTTTGTTTTCATCCCTATAGTTTTGCTCCTGTTATCCGATATATTTAGTAGATCGTTATTTTTCCGAATTTAAGCACCTAACTGAGCCTTTTATGTTTCAAATTTTCAAGCAGTGGTGGATGCCTTTAGCGTTTGTTATTGCGACTCAGATTTCCGTAGTTCGTGCAGATACTATTCGAGTGGTTGGCCCCGATGGACAGATAAAATCCTCGCCAACATTCTCAGAGCCAGTTCGCGCTCAATCACTCAATCAAGCGAGTGAGCCTTCTCGATTTTATGGACCAACCAATGGCAACGAAACCTTGTGGTCTATTGCGTCTCGACTGCGCCCTGATAACTCAGTTTCAGTGCAACAAACGCTTTTGGCGATCTACCGATTAAACCCTCAGGCTTTTGAAAATCAAAACATCCACAGTTTAGTGCCATCGAGCTACCTGCGTGTACCATCTTTAGAGCAGGCTCGCGCAAGCTCAACGCAGCAAGCGATCCGAATTATGGATTCGCACCAAGCTAAGCTGAACGTGCCATCTAGCCAGCCAGTCGCTCCAACTAAACCAGAAGTAGTAAAACCTGCGACACCAAAACCTGCTCCAGTCGTAAAACCAGAAACGGTTGAACCTAAGGTAACGGCTGAGACCAAACCTGCAGCGCCATCAAAGCCGATGATGTCGCCTCAAGAAAATGAAGTGAATCAACTTGAGAAGCAGCTGGAGATGTCAGAGTCTGAGTTGTTGTCTCTTGAAGAGAAAAACCATCAGCTACGTCTGATGCTGTCCAATGTTCAGTCTGAGGTAGAGGTACTCAAAACTGAGCTGAGCGATGAAGACCGTATTCGCAATGAAGTAGAAAAACTGCTTGAAGAAGAGCGTCAGAAGAACGCTGAAATGGAAAAAATGGCACCTAGCACCATGGACCAACTGCTGTCTAACGGTTGGCTTGTTGCTGCATTGGCTATTATTCCGGGTCTTCTAATCGGTCTGATCATTGTTCTACTGCTAGGCAGAAAGTCTAAACAAGACGAGCCTCAACAAGCTGCGCAAGAAACCAATAACTTACCGGAGCAAAACAACGTTGTTCCAATGCCGCTCGACGAAGAGATGGCGGATCTTGATACAGAGCTTTCTCTGGACGATGAGCTGTTCGGTGCTGATGATGACACTGAGAAGCTGTTTGATGATGAAGGCAGCAGTGAGCAGGAAGATGTCTTTGCTGGATTGGACGATGCTGATCTTGACTTCAACCTTGACGGTGAAGACGACGATCCATTTGCTGGTATTGGTGATGACGGCGATCTAGATGGTAGCTTCGAGGATATCGATTTAGACAGCAATGACCTTGATAGCAATAACGGCATTAGTGTTAACGGTGAAGAAAAAGCGCTTGGTCTAGAAGAGATGGAGCGTGCCCTGGACGAAACAGTAGAGAGTGCACTTGATTCTGATGAAGGTGACTTTGACCTTTCAGATGATAACCCAATGTCTGCCGATGATATTGAAGCTCTATTGTCTCAGGATGCTCAAACTGAAGATCTTGGCTCTAATGAGTTGGATCAGTCGATGCTGGACGACCTGTTTGCATCTAGCGATGATGATGACGATAGATTCGACCTCGATACCTTGATGTCGGAAGACGACAGCTCTACGACGCCGGGTGTGAGCGATGACTTTGACATTGATGCGCTTATTTCAGAGCAGCAGCCATCTGCGGATGAGTCGTCGGCTTCTACCGAAACGCCTGACTTAGGTGACGAGTTCGATATTGATGCTCTTATCTCAGAGCAACAATCGCCAGGTGAGCCTGCAAGCAACGATGATATTGACGATATTTTCGCTCAAGTTGCGGAGCAGTCGCCAGCGGATACTGAAAATGAGTTTAACCTTGATGATCAAGAAGACCTGACGTCTCAGTTCTCAAGTGAGCTTGCTTCTGATGATGACATCGAGAATATCCTTTCTCAATTTGAGCAGCCTGTGCCTGAAGAGGAAGGATTGATTGGAGACGATCTACTTTCCAATGACCCAGAGCTGGCTTCTAACGAAAGTACTGACTTACTCGATGAACTGCTTGATGGTGACGATGTAGACCTTAGCAATTCAACCGATCTTCTTGATGACATGCTAGGAGATGACGATGAGACTGGCGAACAGGAACATCTAGACCTAGACCCGCTTGCTGAACTTGAAGAGTTGTCGGGTTTATCTGAAGAAAATGAAGATGATTTTAAGTTAGATGAAAGCAGTACAGATCTGCTCGATGACTTCTTAGATGACGATGATACGCCGTTGTCACTTGACGATGATGAGACACTCGATGAGCTTCTGGGTAACGACTTATCTGACTCATCACTGCCAGAACCTGAGACGCAAGAAGAGTCAGAATCTCTCGACCCGTTCGATGATCTGCTAACTAGTGGCATTGATGATCTAGAGCCTGAACAAGACACCCAGCCTGAAGAACCAAGCTTTGAGCAATCACTCTCTTCAGCACTTGAAGAGGCGCCTGAAACTCCAGAAGCGAGCTTAGACGAACTTGATCCATTTGAAACGGCAGAAGCTCCTGAACCGGAAGAAGATGCTGAACCAGAAGTTGCCGCAGAGTTAGAATCTGAAGCGCTAGAAGCAGAAAGCCCTGTTGATGATATTGAAGTAACAGATGAGCCGACAGCTCCGGTTGAGCAAGAAAGCAAAGACTTCAACCGTAACGACTTTATTGATGACATGTTCGACATCGCGCCTCAAGCAGATGCTCTGTTTGATGAACATACTCAACAAGAAGATTCTATTGCGACTGATGATTCGACGCTAGAAGCGACATCTGAGACTCAAGCTACTGATCAAGAAGCTGCTATCGACGAGGATATGCTTGCTTCCCCACAAGTTGAGAGCGTAGAGCAGGATATTGCATCAGCAGTAGAGCCCGAGTTAGAAGAGTTCGATCCTGAGCTAGAAGCATTTGATGAACCAACGCCATCTGCGGATTTGGAAGAGAGCGTAGAAGAACTACTGTCTCAACCAGAGCCGGAAGTTCAGCCGACACTAAATGATCTGGAAGATGTATTAGCCGCGGATTTAGAACAAGAGACATCACAGCAGTTCACAGAAGAGCAATCGGTAGAAGATTCGACAGAGCTTGAGGATGATTGGCTTTCTGCTGCAATCGACGATGTTGAGTCGCCGCAAGAGTTGGAGTCGGATTTTGACTTCGCGCCGAAAATTGAAGCTAGCGAGCCTCAGCTGGATATGGAAGACTCCTTGCCAGAGCCAGAGCCAGAGCCA
>NZ_JAHGAN010000051.1:0-36967 GCF_030248625.1 Vibrio sp. D420a
GAGATTCGAGATTCGAGGCAAAACTTTAAAGGGTTGGCCTACTGGGTCAACCCTTTTTGTTTATGTCGGAAGGAGCACTACGGCTTAAGTGCATTTACGATCTACGAGCTGTTATGGTTTGAGCGCTTTACGACTGAAACCTTTACCGCCACATTTGATGCATGGAATGATGGTAGTTGGGTGGTTGTACTCCGTTTGGTGACCACAATCGTCACAAATCAGACGACCTAAACCGATCACCTCTCCTGCTTGATAAAGCCCTTGATGCTCCAAATCTTGGAACAGCTCTACCCACTCTACCTTGGTTCGGTCGGTGATTTCCAACAAGCCATGCCAGATAGAATCTGCAATCATCAAGTAAAACGGTCCACTTTTGCTCTCTTCGTAGTTTTCAGAGAACTCTTTTAGATCCGATTTAACGTAAGCCGAGATCAAGGATAGCTCGTCTTTCGTCATATCATTCGCGGCTTTTGCAAGCTTGCCTGACGTTTCAATCTTATTGTTGATCTCTTCAGGGCTATGTTTGAGTGTTTCAATGACATCTTCCACCAGCTCTTCATAGAGTGCTTTTTTCTTTGGCATAAGTCCTCCTCAAGATTGCAGACCTAAATCAATACCCGAGATAATGAGAGTATGACAGGTATAGCTATTGTTGTAGTTCGTTCCTTTAGGTATTCTATGACGATCTATTGAAGTCTGATCAAACCAGACTCACAAATTCCAAGATAACCGGACATCATCGATGCAAGAACAATACAATCCGCAAGAAATTGAACAAAAAGTTCAACAGCACTGGGATAACAACAAGACCTTTGTTGTAAGTGAAGACCCAAATAAAGAAAAATTCTACTGTCTATCCATGTTCCCATACCCAAGTGGTCGACTGCACATGGGTCACGTGCGTAACTACACAATCGGTGATGTGGTATCTCGTTTCCAACGCCTACAAGGCAAAAACGTAATGCAGCCAATCGGTTGGGATGCATTCGGTCTACCAGCAGAAAACGCAGCGGTTAAGAACAACACGGCTCCTGCGCCATGGACTTACGAAAACATCGAATACATGAAGAACCAGCTTAAACTTCTAGGCTTTGGTTACGACTGGAACCGTGAATTCGCTACTTGTACGCCTGAATACTACCGTTGGGAGCAAGAGTTCTTCACTAAGCTTTACGAAAAAGGCCTCGTATACAAGAAGACTTCTTCAGTTAACTGGTGTCCAAATGACCAAACTGTTCTTGCAAATGAACAGGTTGAAGACGGTTGCTGCTGGCGTTGTGACACGCCTGTAGAGCAAAAAGAGATCCCACAGTGGTTCATCAAAATCACTGAGTACGCTCAAGAGCTACTAGACGATCTAGATAACCTAGACGGTTGGCCTGAAATGGTTAAGACCATGCAGCGCAACTGGATCGGTCGCTCTGAAGGTGTAGAGCTGAAGTTTGAAGTGAAAGGTCAAGCAGACCTAGAAGTTTACACAACACGTCCAGACACACTAATGGGTGTGACTTACGTAGGTATCGCAGCAGGTCACCCTCTTGCGGCAGTAGCAGCAGAGAACAACCCAGAGCTAGCAGCCTTCATCGAAGAGTGTAAGAACAACAAAGTAGCGGAAGCGGAACTTGCGACAATGGAGAAGAAAGGTATGGCGACTGGCCTTACTGCGATTCACCCATTGAACGGTCGTGAAGTTCCAGTTTACGTGGCTAACTTCGTACTGATGGACTACGGTACTGGCGCTGTTATGGCAGTACCTGCACACGACCAACGTGACTACGAGTTCGCGACTAAGTACGGCCTAGATATCATCCCTGTGATCAAGCCTGCTGACGACAGCGAGCTAAACATCTCTGAAGAAGCGTACACTGAGAAAGGCGTACTATTCGATTCAGGTGAGTTCGATGGCCTAGAGTTCCAAACAGCGTTCGATGCAATCGCAGCCAAGCTTGAAGCAGAAGGCAAAGGTACTAAGACAGTAAACTTCCGTCTACGTGACTGGGGTGTATCTCGTCAACGTTACTGGGGGGCTCCAATCCCAATGGTAACGACTGAAGATGGTGAAGTTCACCCAGTACCAGCTGACCAACTACCAGTAATTCTTCCTGAAGACGTGGTAATGGACGGCGTAACTAGCCCAATCAAAGCTGACAAAGAATGGGCGAAGACAACGTTCAACGGCGAACCTGCTCTACGTGAGACAGATACGTTCGATACGTTCATGGAGTCTTCTTGGTACTACGCGCGTTACTGTTCGCCACAAGCTGACGACATTCTAGATCCAGAAAAAGCAAACTACTGGCTACCAGTAGACCAGTACATCGGTGGTATCGAGCACGCATGTATGCACCTACTGTACTCTCGTTTCTTCCACAAACTACTACGTGACGCAGGTTACGTAACGTCTGACGAGCCGTTCAAGCAGCTTCTATGTCAAGGCATGGTGCTAGCGGATGCGTTCTACTTCGAGAACGACAAAGGCGGTAAAGAGTGGGTTGCTCCAACTGACGTTGCTGTAGAGCGTGACGGTAAAGGCCGTATCACTTCAGCTAAAGACAACGAAGGCCGTGACGTAACACACTCAGGCATGATCAAGATGTCTAAGTCGAAGAACAACGGTATCGACCCACAAGAGATGGTAGACAAGTACGGTGCTGACACAGTACGTCTATTCATGATGTTTGCTTCACCAGCAGACATGACACTTGAGTGGCAAGAGTCTGGCGTTGAAGGTGCTAACCGCTTCCTGAAACGTGTTTGGAAACTAGTAAACGAGCACGCATCGAAAGGCGCAGCAGAAACAGTAGATACCTCTGCACTTTCTGGCGACCAAAAAGCACTTCGCCGTGACGTTCACAAAACAATCGCGAAAGTGACTGACGATATCGCTCGTCGTCAAACGTTCAACACAGCAATCGCTGCAATCATGGAGTTGATGAACAAGCTAGCGAAAGCACCACAAGAATCTGCGCAAGATCGTGCAATCCTTGATGAAGCACTAAAAGCAGTTGTTGCAATGCTTTACCCAATCACTCCTCACATTTCTTACGTGATGTGGACAGCTCTGGGTCAAGAAGACATCGACAACGCTGTATGGCCAACACACGATGAGAAAGCACTAGTTGAAGACGAGAAGCTGATCATCGTTCAAGTAAACGGCAAGCTACGTGCGAAACTGACAGTACCTGCGGATATCTCTAAAGAAGATATCGAAGCGCTAGGTCTAAACGATGAGAACGTAACTAAGTTCACAGACGGCAAGACTGTTCGTAAAGTGATTTACGTACCGGGTAAGCTACTGAACATCGTTGCTAACTAATCATTCGTCACATCGTGACTGATTGGTTGAGTTAACACTCACAATGCGATAGGAATTAAAGAACTTAATTGCTACTTCGCAGTCAATAGACAGGGTGCACCCCACCCTGTCTACTTATTTAAGCGCTTTTGTATTGGTTAATACCCAGCACGGTTACCCCCAAACTTAAAGCCTTTAAATAAGTAATCCATTTTATGAGAGCCATCAAATAATGCGCCTGATTTCACTGTCTTCGTTAAAAGCTACGTTCGTTGTTCTAACTGTCAGCCTACTCTCAGCCTGTGGTTTTCACCTACGTGGTGACTACTCTGTACCAGAAGAGCTGAACAAGATCTCAGTATCCAGTTACGACCAATACAGTACGTTTACGCGTATGGTGAAGAGTCAGCTGCGTATGAGTAACGTGGAAATTGTTGCGCCAACTAGCAAGACACCTAACCTTCACCTACTAAGTGAAAGCGTTAATGAGCGTACACTCTCTCTATACCAAAACACACGTGCTGCTGAGAAAGAGCTGACGTTCAATGCTTCTTACCGAGTGACGATTCCTGAATTAGGCGATAAAACGTTTACCACCAGCGTAACTCGTAGTTACCTAGATAACCCGCTAACAGCACTAGCAAAATCCGTTGAACGCGACATGATCGAAGATGAAATGCGTAAGCTAGCTGCAAGTCAGATCCTACGTCAAATGGCACGCCTGAAAGCTAACATCGCCGCGAATAGCATGAACCTTGAAGACCTAGAAGAGGTTCAGGTTAAAGAGTTAGAGAAGCAGTACAACATCAAGAATGTTGAGGTAACTCCAGATTCAACTGAGTCTGCTCAATAAGGTTAACTGATGCGTATTTTTGCAGACCGCTTATCAGAGCAGTTAAATAAGCAGCTTAGCCGCGTTTATTTAATCTTTGGTAACGAACCGCTATTGCTTCAAGAAAGCCGCGAGTCGATTCAGAAAGCTGCTAAACAGCAAGGCTTTGAAGAGCGTCATCGCTTTGCTATCGACAGTAGCCTTGATTGGAATGATGTTTACGACTGTACTCAAGCCCTGAGCCTATTTTCGAGCCGTCAGCTGATCGAATTAGAGTTGCCAGAGTCTGGTGTAAATGCGGCTATCGCGAAAGAATTATTGGCGCTATCAGACCAGCTGCACGAAGACATCATGTTGATGTTGATCGGAACCAAGCTAACCAAGGCACAAGAAAATGCTAAGTGGTTCAAAGCACTTTCGAGCCAAGGTCACTGGGTAAGTTGCTTAACACCTGACGTTGGCCGCTTGCCGCAGTTTGTTCAAGCTCGCTGTCGCCAAATTGGTTTACAGCCAGACGCCGAAGCCACTCAGATGCTGGCTCAATGGCACGAAGGAAACCTATTTGCATTAACCCAGAGCTTAGAGAAGCTGGCACTGCAATATCCTGATGGCAAGCTAACCTTAGTTCGACTTGAAGAGTCACTAAGTCGTCATAATCACTTTACCCCATTCCATTGGGTAGATGCTCTGCTTGCAGGTAAAGGTAATCGAGCCCAACGTATTTTGCGCCAATTAGAGGCGGAAGGTGTAGAAGCGGTGATTCTTTTACGCAGTATTCAACGAGAGTTAGCACTGCTACTTCAGATGCAGCAACAAATGCAACAGATGCCCATCGGACAAGTGTTCGAGAAACACCGTATCTGGCAATCAAAGAAACCCCTTTATAACGCAGCGCTAACACGAGTCTCAGTGACTCAGTTACACTCTCTGTTTGCACTGCTTACTCAAGCTGAATTGCTATCTAAAACCCAGTATGAGCAATCACCTTGGCCACTCATTCACCAATTGAGTGTTGAGTTTTGTATCCCCTCGGCTTCAATCCCCTTTCCCGCCTAAAAGCGTGATATGATTTTGAGTCGCAAAATTAAGATTTAAGGAACACCCTGTGTTACGTGAAGAACTAAGAGATTTTCTTGCAGATAAAGCCGACGACATGAAAGCAGAGTCGATCATCACCATCGACGTTGAAGGTAAATCCAGTGTGACAGACTACATGATCGTTTGTACTGGTACTTCAAAGCGCCACGTCGCTTCTATCGCAGAACATGTCGCAAGTGAAGTGAAAAAAGTCGGTCTAGAGCCGCTAGGTATGGACGGGGAACAAGAAGGTGAATGGGTTGTCCTAGATATGGGCACCAGCATGCTTCACGTGATGCAAGCTGAGCAACGCGAGCTGTACCAACTAGAAAAGCTGTGGGGCTAATCTGTGAAGATCCAATTAATTGCCGTTGGCACCAAAATGCCAAAATGGGTTGAAGAAGGCTTTCAAGAGTATAAGCGTCGCTTCCCACACGATATGCCACTGGAATTGGTCGAGATCCCAGCGGGCAAACGCGGCAAAAATGCTGACATTGCACGTATTCTGCAAAAAGAAGGCGAAGCAATGCTAGCAGCGGTACCAAAAGGGAGCCGTATTGTGACGCTCGATATCCCAGGTAGAAAATGGGATACACCGCAACTTGCTGAACAACTAGAGAGCTGGAAGTTGGATGGACGCGATGTTTCTATCCTTATTGGTGGCCCTGAAGGGCTTGCTCCAGCATGTAAAGCGGCAGCTGACCAAAGCTGGTCTCTGTCGGCTCTGACTCTACCGCACCCTCTTGTGCGCGTTATCATGGCAGAAAGCCTGTACCGAGCTTGGAGCATTACAGCTAATCACCCGTATCACCGAGAATAAGCGTTAATGTTACGTAAACGTAGCCAGATCCGTGATTACAAAGAAGAAGCACGACTATTTGCTAGTCGTGCTTTTATTGCGTTTATAGGCATTGTAATCATGATGGGCATTTTGGTTGCCAACCTGTACAACATTCAGGTCAACCAATACCAAGACTATAAAACTCGCTCGAACGATAATCGCATCAAGGTTGTCCCAATCGCACCAACGCGCGGTCTAATCTATGACCGAAATGGTGTATTGCTGGCGGAAAACCGCCCAGTATTTAACCTTGAGATCACCCCTGAGAAAATAAAGAACATGGATGACACCATTGAGCGTCTCCAAGAACTTTTAGAAATCAGCCCAGAGCGAGTCGAAAGATTTAACCGCGATCGCCGCAATACGCGTCGCTTTAAATCGGTTCCTATCCTTACCCAATTGACCGAAGATCAAGTAGCTGTTTTCTCGGTAAACCAGCACAAGTTCCCAGGAGTTGAGGTTACGGGCACACTCAAGCGTTTTTACCCATATGGTGATGTGCTCACGCACGTGATTGGCTACGTATCGCGCATTAATGACCGCGATATGCGTCGTCTGGTTCGTGAAGAGAAAGACGCAAACTACCAAGCGACCCGTGATATCGGTAAGTTAGGTATCGAGCGCTATTACGAAGACATACTTCACGGTACTGCCGGCTATCAAGAGGTTGAAGTAAACAGCCGTGGCCGTGTTATCCGTACATTGAAGTTTGTACCCGCAATTCCGGGCAAAGATATCGTGTTGAACCTAGATATCGACCTTCAACTTTACGTACATAAACTACTCGATGGACGTCGAGGTTCAGCGGTTGTGCTTGATCCAGACGACAACGGCGTACTTGCCATGGTCTCTAGCCCAAGCTATGACCCGAATGCATTTGTGCACGGTATCTCGTCCAAGGGTTACAATGCCCTACTCAACGACAAAAACCGTCCACTCGTAAACCGTGCAACTCTGGGTATCTACCCACCAGCATCAACGATTAAGCCTTTCATTGCGGTAGCCGCATTGCAAGAAGGCGTGATCACACCAAACACCACCCGTAACGACCCGGGTTACTGGAAGATCCCGAACTCAAAAACCAAACCATTCCGAGACTGGCTGCGTTGGGGACACGGTACCGTTGATATCGTGAAAGCGATTGAAGAATCCGTGGATACCTTCTTCTACCAAATCGCCTTTGATATGGGTATTGATCGTCTATCAAGCTGGATGATGATGTTTGGTTTTGGTGATTACACGGGTATCGATATACACGAAGAGAGCAAAGCCAACATGCCGACGCGTGATTGGAAAATGGCTCGTCACCGTGTGCCATGGTATCAAGGGGACACCATTCCAGTGGGTATTGGACAAGGCTACTGGACAGCAACACCAATGCAGATTGCTAAGGCAACATCGGTGTTAGTCCATGAAGGTGAAGTAATTGCTCCGCACCTACTACGTGCCACCATTGAAAACGGTCAACCACTTGAGACGCAATCACTGTCTGATATCGAAACGTATCCACCAATTACTGGTGTGAAACAACGATTCTGGGACATAGGTAAAGAAGGTATGAAGCTGGTTAACCACGGTCGTAAAGGTACCGCTCGCCGCTCTTTCCAAAATATGTCATATCTGACTGCGGGTAAATCTGGTACCGCACAAGTCTTCGGATTGAAAGAAGATGAAGAGTACAACGCTGATGAAATCGCAGAACACCTGCGTGACCACGCGCTCTTTACTGGCTTTGCGCCGCTGGACGATCCAAAAGCGATCGTGACCATCGTACTTGAGAACGCCGGTGGTGGTTCTTCAAACGGTGGTCCTGTTGTGAGACGTATCTTCGACCATATAGTTTTGGGCGACGAATATAAGAGTAAGGCAACACAATAATGAAACTCGATCTCTCTACTGGTCAAAATCGCGCCCTATTTGAGCGATTCCATATCGATTTGCCACTCCTACTTGGCATCTTAGTGCTGATGGGATTTGCGCTACTGATTATGTACAGCGCAAGTGGTCAAAGCTTAGCGATGATGGATCGCCAAGCGATGCGTATGGCATTGTCACTGGGTGTGATGATTTTCCTTGCACAGATCTCACCACGAACCTATGAAACACTGGCTCCGGTTCTGTTTGCAGGTGGTGTTGTACTCTTGCTCGGGGTGCTGTTCTTTGGTGAAGCCTCCAAAGGTGCTCAGCGTTGGCTGAACTTCGGCTTTATTCGCTTTCAACCGTCGGAGTTACTCAAGCTCGCCGTACCACTGATGCTAGCTCGTTACATTGGTAAGCGTTCACTGCCGCCGACATTCCAAACGCTAGTCATCTCACTGGTGATGGTGTTTGTACCCACCATTCTTATCGCCAAGCAGCCCGATTTAGGGACTTCAATCTTGATCGCTGCATCCGGTATTTTCGTGATTTTCTTAGCAGGTATCAGTTGGAAGATTATTGCAAGTGCGGCTGTGGCTTTAGGTGCATTTATCCCAATCCTTTGGTTCTTCTTAATGCGCGAATATCAAAAGGTTCGTGTACGTACTCTGTTTGATCCGGAGTCCGATCCACTCGGTGCTGGCTACCACATCATTCAAAGTAAGATTGCGATCGGCTCTGGCGGCATCTCAGGTAAAGGCTGGCTACAAGGAACACAGTCTCAATTAGAGTTTATTCCAGAGCGTCACACCGACTTTATTTTCGCTGTCATTGCCGAAGAATGGGGCATGATTGGCATCCTATTCCTACTCGCTATCTATCTATTCATTATTGGCCGCGGTCTGATTCTCGCGAGCCAAGCTCAAACAGCATTTGGGCGAATGATGGGCGGTAGTATTGTTTTAAGCTTCTTTGTTTATATTTTCGTAAACATCGGCATGGTAAGTGGCATTCTTCCTGTGGTAGGTGTACCGCTACCTCTTGTTAGTTATGGTGGCACTTCGATGGTTACATTGATGGCAGGTTTTGGTATTTTGATGTCAATCCACACTCACCGTAAAGCATTCTCTAAGGCGACTTAAGTGATATTTAACGCAATGAGCGATTACGCAAAGAGCAGTTACACAAAGAGCAATAACGCGATGAACAGTAACGCGCAACACGCCAATAAGTCATCACAGCTTAAACAGCTCGCATTGATAGGTGGCTTAGTGGTGTTGATGAGTGGCTGTACATCATCACCAGATTCGCAATCGGGTCGCTATGACATTAACGATGATATCGCTCCTGATGTCCCTATCTCGGTTGAACATTTAGAAGATGCACACCCAAAATATGAGCCATACAGTTTAGGCGGTAACAGCGACTACACTTTGCGCGGCGAAGATTACAAAATCGTTCGCGATAGCAAAGGGTTCACTGAAAAAGGCAAGGCATCTTGGTATGGCAAGAAGTTTCACGGCCACCTTACCTCTAATGGTGAAGTGTATGACATGTACTCAATGTCTGCCGCTCACAAGACGTTGCCAATTCCAAGCTATGTGAAAGTGACCAATACCGACAATAACAAGAGCACTATTGTTCGAGTTAATGATCGTGGTCCTTTTCATGAAGGTCGCATCATTGATTTGAGCTATGCAGCCGCATACAAGCTAGATGTGATTCGTACCGGAACGGCTAATGTCGAGATTGAAGTGATCACCGTTGATATCCCAACCGATGAGAATAAGAAAGCGGCACTGCCTCAATACATTATTCAAGTTGCGACTTCTCAGCATCAAGATCGCAGTGAAAAGCTTGCGAGTGAACTGAGTAAAGAACTGTCGGTCAAAACTTTTCTTCAGCCTGTAGATGACAAATACCGACTGATGCTTGGGCCATTTCATGACTATGCTCTGACTCAAGAAAAATTAGAACAGGTTAAGCTTATGGGTTACCCGTCAGCTTATATAAAGAAGCACACCTTAACTCGCTAGTCATCTTACAGAAACTTCTGACAATCACTGCACTGGTTTGAAATAGTGATTCTGTTAAGATATGGATAGTTAACCAAATAATTGCATTCAAAATGAATAAATCTAATAAACTTATCAAATCGATTTTTGCTACTTCTGTTGCGCTTTCTGCAACGCTAGCTTCTTCGTCATTCGCCGCGCCTATCGTTGTTCCAGACGCTCCACAAATTGCTGCTAAAGGCTTCGTTCTAATGGATTACCATTCAGGCAAAGTATTGGCAGAAAAAGAGATGAACACTCAGCTTTCTCCAGCAAGCTTGACCAAAATGATGACCAGCTATGTTATCGGTCAAGAACTTGAGCGTGGCAACATCAACCTAAATGACGACGTTGTTATTAGTGAAAACGCTTGGGCGAAGAACTTCCCAGACTCTTCAAAGATGTTTATTGAAGTAGGTACAACGGTAAAAGTGGAAGAGCTTAACCGCGGTATCATCATCCAATCGGGTAACGATGCATGTGTGGCTATGGCAGAGCACATTGCTGGCTCTGAGGATGCATTCGTTGACCTAATGAACGCGTGGGCTAGCTCTATCGGCATGAAAGACACGCACTTTGCGAACGTTCACGGTCTAGATAACCCTAACCTATACTCAACGCCTTACGATATGGCGCTGCTAGGTCAAGCACTTATCCGCGACGTACCTGAAGAGTACCGCATCTACTCTGAGAAAAAATTTACTTACAACGGCATTACTCAGTACAACCGTAACGGCCTGTTATGGGACAAGAGCATGAATGTGGATGGCATTAAAACTGGCCACACAAGCAATGCAGGTTACAGCCTAGTAAGCTCGGCAACTGAAGGTAAAATGCGCCTTGTTGCGGTTGTAATGGGCACCAAAAATGCTAATGCTCGTAAGACAGAAAGCAAAAAGCTACTAAGCTACGGTTTCCGTTTCTTTGAAACTGTTGCACCGCATACTGCTGGTGAAACATTCGTTGAAGAGAAAGTTTGGATGGGTAGCAAAGATACGGTTGCTCTAGGTGTTGATGAAGATACATTCGTAACCCTTCCTCGTGGCGAAGCGAAGAACCTAAAGGCGAGCTTTGTTCTAGAGAAAGAACTTGAAGCACCGATTAGCAAGGGTGACCAAGTAGGTAAACTGTTCTACCAGATCGATGGTCAAGACGTTGCTGAATACCCGCTACTAGCGCTAGAAGATGTCGAACAAGGCAGCCTATTTAGCCGCCTATGGGACTACCTAGTTCTTCTGTTCAAAGGTTTATTCTAAGGCCTCAGAGTAACGGTCAATAACAGTAATCGCATGATCCTGTTGACTATTTACTCATAACCCTTTTTCGGGTTTGCCTAACAAGCCAACAAAGGCCGCATTCAGCGGCTTTTGTTGATCTTGAGTTCAGCGATATTTACCAGTAATATTCCGCTCTTATTAATCGAGTCAATTGACCGAATACGCTTTTCTGGGTATTTTGCCCAACAGCGAAGTACCTACCATTTTGGAGCTAATCATGAACATCAATTCTGATGCAAAACTTAAAGACCTTTTAGAGTTCCCTTGTTCTTTTACTTACAAGGTTATGGGTTACGCGAAACCAGAACTGCCTGAACTTGTACTGGAAGTAATCCAGCGCCATGCTCCTGGTGACTACAGCCCAACAGTGAAACCAAGTGCAAAGGGTAACTACCACTCTGTTTCGATCAACATCACAGCTACGTCGATTGAGCAGGTAGAAACGCTTTACAAAGAACTTGGCGAGATCGACATCGTACGTATGGTTCTGTAATCCTAGATTACACAATGATCACAGCGGCTTAGAGCCGCTGTTTTCATTTTAGGCACCCCCGTTTTTGCTGCTTTTATTCAACTTAATTTTCAAGAAACACAAAGAAAGTTGAAAAACCTTGCAGTCCGTCTGTAGTTAGAATCAAATTTCGCGTTTATAATGCGTTCACTTTATTAATCCTTGAGGGAGTCCTGCTTTGCAAAATAAGCTAATCGTAAAAAAATTAGGTCGCCAGGATTATGAACCCGTATGGAAAGCCATGCATGAGTTCACCGATACGCGCACAGATGACGACGTAGACCAAATTTGGTTAGTCGAGCACAACCCGGTCTTCACTCAAGGACAAGCAGGTAAAGCAGAGCATGTACTCAATGCTGGCGACATCCCTGTCATTCAAAGCGATCGCGGCGGACAAGTTACCTATCATGGCCCAGGCCAGTTGGTTGCTTACTTCTTGATCAACATTCGTCGTAAGAAATTTGGAGTGCGAGATCTTGTTACTCATATAGAGAACCTCGTAATCAATACTCTGAAAGCATACAATATCGAATCAGCTGCTCGACCTGACGCTCCGGGTGTTTATGTCGATGGCAAAAAGATATGTTCTCTAGGCCTACGTATTCGACGTGGCTGCTCGTTCCACGGGCTAGCACTTAATGTCGATATGGACCTGTCACCGTTCCTACGTATTAACCCTTGTGGTTACCAAGGTATGGAAATGGCTCAAGTCAGCCAACTAGGTGGCCCTTCGGATCTAGAGAGCGTTGAGCAACAGCTAATACAAGAGCTTGTCGAACTACTCGGCTATGACCAAGTAGACATTCAAGCCAACAGTAACACTACAGCAGAAGCATAAAATCATGAGCAAACCAATCCAAATGGAAAAAGGCGTTAAATACCGCGACGCCGATAAAATGGCATTGATTCCAGTAAAAAACATGCCTACCGAGCAGAAAGAAATCCTGCGCAAGCCGGAGTGGATGAAGATCAAACTGCCTGCTGATAGCCAGCGCATCCAAGACATCAAATCTGCAATGCGTAAGAACAACCTTCACTCGGTATGTGAAGAAGCGTCTTGCCCTAACCTGGCTGAGTGTTTCAACCACGGTACAGCAACCTTCATGATCCTAGGTGCTATCTGTACTCGTCGTTGTCCTTTCTGTGACGTTGCCCACGGCCGTCCAGTTGCTCCTGAAGCGGAAGAGCCTCAGAAGCTAGCAAAAACCATCCAAGACATGAAACTGAAGTACGTTGTAATTACTTCTGTTGACCGTGATGATCTACGTGACGGTGGTGCAAAGCACTTTGCAGACTGTAACCGTGAGATCCGCGCACTAAATCCAAATATTCGTATCGAAACTCTGGTTCCTGACTTCCGTGGTCGTATGGACGTGGCACTTGATCTAATGAAAGACAACCCGCCAGATGTATTCAACCACAACCTAGAGACGGCACCTCGCCTATACCGTAAGGCGCGTCCAGGTGCGAACTACAAGTGGTCATTGAACCTACTGAAGAAGTTTAAAGAGCAGCACCCAGACGTTCCAACAAAGTCGGGCGTAATGATGGGTCTTGGTGAAACAAAAGAAGAGATCATTCAAGTACTGAAAGATCTACGTGAACATGGCGTGACAATGCTAACTCTAGGCCAATACCTAGCACCTAGCCGTCACCACTTGCCGGTTGAGCGTTACGTGCCACCATCTGAGTTTGATGAACTGAAAGAGATCGCGCTAGAGCTTGGCTTTACACACGCTGCGTGTGGCCCGTTCGTACGTTCTTCTTACCACGCGGATCTACAAGCACAAGGTATGGAAATTAAGTAACTCGCGACTTAACTTCTCTATATTTGAAAGGCGCATACCCTACGGTTATGCGCCTTTTTCACACCTATGATTTAACGTTCAAACTCACTCGACTCTCGATAAAAGCATAAACGGCATATCCAAACATACCGATACTAAAAAGCCGCTCTTAACCAAGAGCGGCTTTCATATTTAGCGTGTTGCATTAATCGTTGGTAGTATCGCTAGTAGATTAACCGAAAGAGGCCCAGATAACCGTTATCACCAGTACAGGGCATACAAACTTAACGTATGCAGGCCATACTTTACCGAACCAACCTAATTGGAAGTCAGGGCAGCCCTGCTCTAACTCTTTTACCTTAGAAGCTCGACTCCATACCCAACCACCAAACAGACAGAACATCAATGCTGCAATAGGTTGTAGATACTGAGTAGCAATCATAGCCACTAGGCCAAATAGAGCGCCAAAGTTGTAAACAATAATGACACTGAACAACGCGATTAAGCCACCAATAACCCAACTCGTCGGTGTACGTGCCGTGTTAAAGCGCTCGCTCACTAGAGAAACAGGTGCCTCTAGCATAGAGATAGAAGAAGTCAGTGCGGCAATAGTCAGCAATAGGAAGAAAACAATCGCAAAGATCTGACCAAGAAAGCCTAAGCTATCGAACATCAAAGGTAATACCGTAAATACCAGAGTATCTGAGCTCAATAGTGACCCATCCTCAGCGTAGATTTGTACACCCTTTTGCATCGCGACAAACATGGCTGGCATCACCACAAGACCAGCAATAAAGGCAACGGCCGTATCCACTAAGGTCACGTTCATCGCCATCTTCGGCAGGTTCTCTTTCTTACTTAAGTAAGAGCCGTAAATCAGCATCGAACAGCCACCAATGGTCAGTGAGAAAAAGCCCTGTCCCATCGCCGCTAGAATCAGTTTTCTGTCCCACACCTTTTCAAAATCAGGTACAAGGTAGTGCTTAAGCCCTTCAAGCGCACCTTGCTGAGTCATGATGTAGACAAACAAGAGTGCGAACAGTACAAATAGCGCTGGCATTAAACGGGTCGACCATTTTTCAATACCTTGCTTGATGCCACCTTGTACAATCAAGATTGTCAGCACGTAAAACAACACGGTACCGAAAACATTGCGCTCTACACTAAAACCTTTGAACCACGCTGCAATCTCAACCAAGCCAAACACATCGGCAATTGCGCCAAATAGGAAGCAGATCAACCAGCCACCCACAATGCTGTAAAAGCCTAACACTGCACTTGGTACACTTAAGCCAATCCAACCTGTCAGTGCTCCGACTTTTTTCGCCAGTGGGTTTGATGTCAGTGAGCGCATACTATCCACTGGATTAGCTTGACCATGACGACCAATCGCCATTTCAACCACCAGCATTGGGAATGCGACCACAAAGATCAGCACCAAATACACTAAAAGAAATGCACCGCCACCATTGCTAGCGACTTGTGTTGGGAAACCCCAAATGTTTCCAAGGCCAACTGCAGCGCCCGCTGCTGCCAAAATAAAGCCTAAACGAGAGCTAAACAGCTCTCTTGATGAAGAAGATTGTTGGTTCATACCGCCTGCAAAATACCAATGAACTAGTTTGCTAGTACAATAATCAAAACCACTAATCCATGCAATCTATAAATGATTAAAATGCTTATTTATAAGAAAAAACTAAACGGTAAAACTGTAAATTTAAATATACATAGAATTACAGGCTAAATATGAACAACAAACCATTAACAATCACTACTCCGCACCCTCATACAACAAGCACAAAAAAGGGCACGCGAGGTGCCCAATCGAAGGTTCAATTTAATACTAGCTGGTGCTAAATGGTAAACACTTGGTAGTCTTTCAAATTCGGGATCTTTTCATGCAACGATTTTTCTTGCTCAGCCATCTCATCAAGTGAGTCACAGAATGCTTCCGCTTCTTTCTCTACCTGTTGTGAGTGCTCCTTAAAACGCTCTTCGATTTTCAGCTTTAGCTCAGACATGCTGTCCGCCATTTCAGTTAAGTTAAGACCGCCCTCTTGCTTCATTTTTTCAGACATGGCATTAAAAGCACTTGAGATAAACTCTTCGTTAAAGATCTCCATCGCCTTATCGAAGTCTTCACTCCAGCCATTCGCCATCGACTCAAAGCTCTCAGCAGGAAGCACTAAGTCACCATCTTTATAGTAACGAGCTTCCATCTCAGCAAAGAAATCACTCATTGATTTTTTAACGTTATCAAACGCTTCTGGCGCATCCAAACTTACTGCAATGTCGTCGATAACATCGTTTGCCAATGCTAATCCCTCTTTCGCCATTGCCTTGGCTTGAGGTAAGTATTCACTCATGCTTTCACGGTAGCGTTCTATCGCTGCTTGCTGATCTGCGTCGAGCTCAACCTTTTCACCATGAATATAGAGGTCATTACCATCAAGCACGGCCGTATCGCCATTTGTCTGGTGGATCTCAACCGTCTGCTGATCAATTCTCAGTTCATTTTTCAGGTCTACACGACACTGAGCCGAATAAGAAGGGGCACTCGCCGCTGCCAACACCATGGATAGTGATGCAATTAATACGCTCTTTTTCATAACACCCTCACATACATTGCTGTACTAACTATACATTGAGTGATTCACCCAATGTCATGGAAAGGTTTAGAACTTAACAAACCGATACAATTTCATAGATAAAGTGGCTGTCTGCGAAACTAAACTCCACTTCGTCACCCACCTCTTTTCCCATTAAAGCGGCACCTAGAGGAGCGTTTGGTGTCAATATGGCTACATCTTTACCATCCCATACCACTGACAAACCTCCAACTCTTGGCCCGATAAAAAAGTACTTAACCTTATCTTGTTCATCGATAACAGAGAGAAAGCTGCTCATCGCTATGCATTCCCCCTCTCTCAGAACTAAATCACGATAGCACTGAATATCCTCTTCACACTCTTGGACTCTTACGGCCTGACCATGTGCGAGGTAAGATGCCTCTAGTGCCAGAGTATCGTACTTATGTTCTGGTACAGTTTCTTCGTCGGTCGCTGCATCAATCGCGCGCTGCGTTGCTGACTGAGCAATTGCAAGCCGAGATTCAAGCTGCTGGAGAATTATTTGTCTAAGCTCGGATTTATTCATACTTTTGAAGTGCTTTTCTTTAGGAGCTACAGAATAGAATTAGGTACAATCTGGTGCAAGCGCTTTGAAACGGAAGTTTCTCGGCCAACAAGATTGAACAGGCTTAGCAGCACATTACACAGATTAACCGAGCACATTTATGATAGAACAGAAGCTAAAACAGGTCTTTGGATTCGACTCACTGCGTCATGGACAGAAGCAAGTTATTGATAATGTTCTTGCAGGCCAATCGGCAGCGGCTATTTTTCCGACCGGATCAGGTAAATCCCTCTGTTATCAGCTTCCTGCTCTGGAGCTGCCTCATCTCACCTTGGTAATTTCTCCCCTGCTTGCGCTGATGAAAGACCAATTGAGTTTTCTGCACAGTAAAGGGATTGCTGCTGCGGCCATCGAGTCGAGCCAAGACAGACAAACCACTCAACAAGTGATGCAGTCCGTTCGCAATGGCGAAACCAAAATCTTGATGATCTCGGTTGAGCGCCTCAAGAATGAACGCTTTAGACAATTCATCTCACAGGTACCTATCTCGCTTTTGGTGGTCGACGAGGCGCACTGTATCTCAGAATGGGGTCATAACTTTCGACCTGACTATCTCAAGCTGCCCCACTATCAGAAACAGCTCAACATTCCTCAAGTTCTGTTGCTGACCGCAACGGCGACAACGGGCGTGATTCAAGACATGCAGACCAAGTTCAATATTGCTCCAGAGAGTGTAGTGGTCACTGGCTTTTATCGTAAAAACCTCGACTTAGCGATTCAACCTTGTGAGCAAGAGACAAAATTAGAAACTCTATGTAATTTGGTCAATCGAGCGCCACAATCTCCGACTATTGTTTATGTGACGCTTCAACAGACGGCAGAGAATGTCGCTCAAGCCCTGAGAAATGTCGGAATCAATGCTATTGCCTACCACGCTGGTCTCAAACCCGAAAACCGCGATGCCATTCAGCAACAGTTTATGAACGATGAAATCAACTGCATCGTTGCGACCATCGCCTTTGGTATGGGTGTCGACAAATCAAATATTCGCCGCGTGATTCACTTCGACCTGCCTAAGTCGATAGAGAACTACTCCCAAGAGATTGGGCGTGCCGGTCGTGACGGACAAAACTCCGAATGTATACTGCTCGCTAATAAACACGGCCTCAGCACGCTAGAGAACTTTGTCTTTGGCGATACACCCGATAACATTGCGATTCAAACAGTGTTGCAAGAGATATACGCCTGTCAGCCCTCTGGCAATACCTACGCTACTCAGTGGGAAATCATGCTCAATCAGCTCTCTCGCGAATCCAATATTCGTCAGCTGCCACTGAAAACCTTACTTGTATACCTCGAGATAGAGGGCATCATTGAGCCCAAATACAGTTTCTTCGCTGATTACAAATTCAAGTTTGTTCGACCAAAACCACAGATCATCGACCAATTTCAGGGAGAGCGTCGTGCGTTTGTTGAGTCGATTTTCCAATGCTCACCGCAAGCTCGTGTTTGGTGCCAAGTAGACTTCGATGCATTGTGGACGCACTTTCAAGCAGACAGGCAGCGCGTGGTCGCAGCAATCGACTATTTTAATGAACAAGGTTGGATTGAGTTAGAAAGTAAGCAGATTACCGATGTGTATGCAGTACACAATACCAGCGAAGATCCAGATGAGGTCGCTCAGCGTCTATCAGCACTGTTTAAACAGAAAGAGAACAATGAGATTGGTCGTCTCAATTACATGTTGGATTTCTTTGAATCAAGCAGCTGCCTGAGTTCAAAACTCGCCAACTACTTCGGTGACATCAATGCGCCACAAGAATGCGGACACTGTTCAGCTTGTCGTGGCAACGTCGCCAAGCTACCTAATGTACCGTTAGAGGCGATTGACGAGGGTGACTTTCAAACTTGGGTAAATGAATTCATAAGCAGTAGCCCACAATGGGTGACTGATGAGGCGATTACTCGCTTCTTATCGGGTATTGCCACACCACTATCCACCAAGCTGAAAGCTAGCAAGATGTCTGGATACGGCAAGCTTGAGCAACACCCTTTCCGCGATACCCTCGCTCTAGTTCAACGAACTCCAAGATAGTTCAACAAACACTGAGATAACACGTTAATCGCCAACTAAGCTATTTTTGATCAGAAGAAGCTTAGCTGGCGCATCTGATCTTTGGGTTGCAGCATGACACTTAACCCCAGCAAACGAATCTCACGTCCTTGCTGACGCTTTAGAATCTCACTCAACAGCTCTTTGAAGTGCTCGAGATTCAACGAGGGTTGAATATGCTCAATGGTGGTTTGCTGAAAATCCGCAAACTTGAGCTTAATGCCTTGCTTGGTAATAGACTTGGTTGGACTCGCCTTCTCCAGTCGAGCTTCCAACTCAGGAAACAGGCGCTCTTCAATCACCTTCCAGCACTCTTGATAGGTTGAGATATTTTCACTAAAAGTGCGCTCCACACCAACCGACTTTCTTTCTCGCTCAACCACCACCTCTCGATCGTCAATGCCATGGCTTCTCTTCCAAAGCGAGGCGCCTTGTCGACCAAACTTAGCCAACAAGGATCGATAATCTGTCTGCTTAATATCTTTACAGGTATAAAAGCCCGCTTGATGAAGCTTCTCGATACTCACTTTGCCAACCCCAGGGATCTTCTCCAATGGCAATTCATCAATAACCCCCTGAACCTCTTGAGGTGGGATCACAAACTGTCCATTGGGTTTATTCATATCCGACGCAACCTTTGCCAAAAACTTAATCGGCGCGACGCCTGCAGACGCCGTTAGCTGGAGTTCATTCCAGATATCACGGCGGATAGCTTCGGCAATAAGAGTGGCTGAACCATGGCACTGCTCTGAGTCAGTCACATCGAGAAAAGCTTCATCCAATGAGAGCGGCTCAATGATGGAGGTGTATCGAGAAAAGATGGCTCGGATCTGCTTAGAGATCTCCTTATAGACCTGCATCCTACCCGGTACCACCAGCAGGTTTGGACACAACTGCAATGCCTTAGCCGTTGGCATCGCCGAACGAATACCAAACTTGCGCGCCTCATAGTTACAAGTACTGAGTACGCCGCGCTGCTTTTCGTGCCCGCCAACAGCTAATGGACGATTCCGATAAGAAGGGTTATCACGCATTTCGACAGCCGCATAAAAACAATCCATATCAACATGGATTATCTTACGCACTCTCTCTTTATCTGAACCACACATGACCAAACCACTTGCCAAACACTGTATTAATAACCAGTATAATCATTTATTCGCCGAGAACAAAGTGTTCATTGATTCGCTAATCTTTCGCTTAGTCACTTGTTAACACTTCTGGTAATATGGTTAAAAAGTATTTACTCGATAAGTAGGGAACACTTTTGACTGAAAAAATACTGGTTGTTGAAGACAGTCGAGCCTTTAGAAACTACCTTTACCAGCAGCTAACTAATAGCGGTTATGCAGTGACGCTTGCCGAGTCTGTGCAACAGGCTAAAGAGATACTTGAGCAGGAAACGGACTTTCTGTGTGCGGTATTGGACTATTGTCTACCAGACGGTCAAGATGGCGAAATTGTCGACTTGGTTCTTGGTTACCAACAAAAAATTATCGTACTGACGGCCATGTTCAGCGATGCTCTACGTGAGCAGGTACTCGCTAAAGGTGTGATTGATTACATTCTGAAAGACAGCATGGCATCGGTAACGTATTTACTGCCGCTAATTCAACGTATTACCAACAACAAAAATCACAAAGCTCTGGTTGTCGACGACTCTTCCGTTGTACGCCGTTACATAGTTCAGCTCCTAGAGCACCAATACATCCAAACTGTTCAAGCCGTTGACGGGAAACAAGGGTTAGCCCTGCTTCAATACGACCCCGATATTACATTTGTCGTTACCGATCATGACATGCCACATAAAGATGGTATCACCATGATTCGTGAGATTCGTCAGCACTACACGCGCAACGAACTGGCCATTTTGGGGCTGTCCGCAAGTGACGATCGCACGCTAACCGCTCAATTCCTTAAAGCGGGTGCTAATGACTTTCTCTACAAGCCATTCAATCAAGAAGAGTTCTTCTGCCGCATTCACCAACTGCTGGATATGAAAGAAGCGAACAATGAGTTGTTCCGTCATGCCAATGAAGATGCGCTAACAGGGTTATGGAACCGTCGATTCTTGTTCAATCAAGCTTGCAAGGGCTGTGAAAAGCGCAACATCGCAATGATGGATATCGACTTCTTTAAAAAGGTTAATGATAACTTCGGTCACGATGGCGGCGACGCGGTACTAATTGCTGTCGGTCAAACCATCAAATCGTTCTTCAAAGATGATGTGGCAGTTCGCTTTGGCGGGGAAGAGTTTTGTATTCAAGCCTGTGGATCGTTTAGAGATTTCATCGTACGTCTTGAAAAGATGAGAATTGCGATTGAACAACAGGTCATCGCTCATGACGATCAGCAAATTAAAGTCACCATGAGTATTGGTGTGACGAATATCGAATCCGACCTCGATAGCCAAATAAAGGCAGCCGATGAACTCTTATATAGAGCAAAAGAACAAGGTCGTAATCAATTGGTATTTGAAAGAAACGACTAACTGTTCACGAATGATCAACCACTCGTTTTAGTAAGTGCAAGACTGTTATTAACTGAGAATCACCACAAACAAAAAAGCTCGAGGCTTCCCTCGAGCTTTTCTTTATCAGCAAAACCTGATTAAGCGATACGGTCTTTTTCCCATGCCGCTAGCTTCTCTTCGCGCTCAGCTAATTTCTCAGCACGGTAAGCCTCACGAGCTTCACGTTTCTTACGTGCATCACAAGGTTCAGGACAATTACATACCTTATCGATACCAACAGCACCCAGGCCGCCACAACTGCCTTTTACCACTTTCTTTTGGATGATGTAGCCAATCGACATTGCTGCGATAACTGCTAGAAAAACGCCAAATGTAATAATAAATGTGTTCATAATGCTCTCGCTACCTTATTTCTTTAAGTATGGCTTGAACGCTTCAGAGGCGATCTCTTTAAAGCCATCGGCTGTTTTAACCACCATAAATGCTGGGATATTATGTTGATTCGCGATTTCCATACCTTTTACCTCACCTAAGACCATAAGGCCAGTAGATAAGCCATCTGCAGTCATTGAAGATGGGTCTAATACGGTTACTGACACCACTTTGTGGTGAATCGGTTTACCGGTTTCTGGGTTGATAATGTGCGAGTAACGAACACCATCACGCTCGAAGTAGTTTCTGTAATCACCAGATGTTGCAATCGCCATATCACCCGGTTCAATGATCTCTTGAATTGTACGCTCTTCAACGCTTGGCTTTTCAATCGCAATGCGCCAGCCAACATTTTCACGGTTCAGACCTTTAAGGCGAATCTCACCACCGACTTCAACCATGTAGTTGTGAATACCAATAGAGTCTAGGTAGTCAGCCAATACATCCACGCCCCAGCCTTTCGCAATCGTTGAAAGGTCAACGTAAAGCTTTGGCAGGTCTTTCGTCAGCTTGTTGCCCTCAACGCTTAAATGATGGATACCAATTTTCTGTTTGCGTGCAGCCAACTCTTCATCTGTTGGAACCACTTCAGGGCGAGCTTCTGGACCAAAACCCCAAAGGTTAACCAAAGGCCCAACCGTTACATCTAATGCACCTTCAGTTAGACCGTTCAAACGAATCGCTTCTTTCACAACAATTGCGGTTTGTTCAGATACTTCGAAGGCATCGCCACCTTCATATTGATTGAAGCGGCTCAGCTCGGAATCTTTGCGGTACGTCGACATCTGATCGTTCACTTCTTCAAGAAGACGGTCGATCTCTGCATGTACCTTATCCGACGCTAGAAACTCATCACTATTGATGTACTTAATATTGTAGCTCGTGCCCATGGTTGGGCCGTTCAAATGTACCTGTTCACGTGGCTTTTCACAGCCCGCTAGAAACAGTAGAGAAGTTAATGCAACAAGCCAAATTCTCACTTGCTTACTCCCATTATTGTTAGTGATTTATATAAGAAAGAACAGTGTCTGCATAGTTGCCAAATATGCTTTCTTATATAAGCCGTTGTATGGTGAACACAGCTTAGAAAAACAAATGGCTGACTCCTAAGAGCCAGCCATAATATCAGTCACTTAAGTGGATTAACCACCGAAGTCATCTAGAAGGATGTTCTCATCTTCTACACCAAGATCTTTCAGCATGCCGATAACAGCCGCGTTCATCATCGGTGGACCACACATGTAGTACTCACAATCTTCAGGAGCTTCGTGATCCTTCAGGTAGTTTTCGTACAGTACGTTGTGGATGAAGCCTGTGTAACCATCCCAGTTATCTTCTGGCATTGGATCAGACAGAGCACAGTGCCAAACGAAGTTATCGTTTTCAGCTTGTAGGCCGTCGAAGTCTTCTACGTAGAACATCTCACGCTTAGAACGAGCACCGTACCAGAAAGACATCTTACGAGTTGATTTAAGACGCTTAAGCTGATCGAAGATGTGTGAACGCATTGGCGCCATACCAGCACCACCACCAACGAATACCATTTCGTTGTCTGTGTCTTTCGCGAAGAACTCACCAAATGGACCAGAGATAGTACACTTGTCGCCTTCTTTAAGAGACCAGATGAACGATGACATTTGACCAGGTGCAACATCAGGATTATTAGGCGGCGGCGTAGCGATACGCACGTTCAGCATAATAATACCGTGTTCTTCTGGGTAGTTAGCCATTGAGTATGCACGGATGATATCTTCATCAACCTTAGACTCGTAACGGAACAGGTTAAACTTGTCCCAGTCTTCGCGGTACTCTTCTGGTACATCGAAATCAGAGTATTTGATGTGGTGAGCAGGTGCTTCAATCTGGATGTAACCACCAGCACGGAAAGGTACTGATTCGCCATCAGGGATTTGCAGCTTAAGCTCTTTGATGAAGGTTGCTTTGTTATCGTTAGAGATAACTTCACATTCCCACTTCTTCACACCGAAGATCTCTTCAGGAAGTTCGATATCCATGTCAGTTTTCATAGCAACTTGACATGCAAGACGTTCACCTTCGCGCGCTTCACCTTTAGTAATGTGGTCAAGCTCAGTTGGAAGGATGTCGCCACCGCCTGATTTAACTTTTACGCGACACTGACCACAAGAGCCACCGCCACCACAAGCAGAAGATACGAATACGCCAGCGCCAGCTAGAGCACCAAGCAGTTTACCGCCCGGTTGCGTCGTGATTGCTAGAGTCGGGTCATCGTTTACAGCGATAGTGATGTCACCTGTAGGTACAAGCTTAGATTTAGCGAAAAGAATCACTAAAACCAGTGCAAGTACAATGATGGTAAACATCGCTACACCAAGAATAATGCTTTGCATTTGTTATTCCTTATTTCTGGGTGCTTACCCTACAGTTGAACACCAGAGAAAGACATAAAGCCTAACGCCATTAGACCAACACTGATGAACGTGATACCAAGACCACGAAGACCAGGAGGTACGTCAGAGTACTTCATCTTCTCACGGATACCCGCAAGTGCAACGATAGCTAACATCCAACCCACACCAGAACCGAAGCCGTAAACAACAGATTCTGCGAAGTTGTAGTCACGCGTTACCATGAAAGATACACCACCAAAGATTGCACAGTTAACTGTGATCAGTGGTAGGAAGATACCTAGTGCGTTGTACAAAGGTGGGAAGAAACGGTCAAGAACCATCTCTAGGATTTGTACAAGTGCCGCGATAACACCGATGAATGCGATGAAGTTAAGGAAACTTAAATCGACACCTTCAACAAGCGCGTTCTCTTTTAGAATGTGCGTATAAACAAGGTTGTTTACAGGTACAGCGATTGTAAGTACTACAACTACCGCAACACCAAGACCAAAAGAAGTTTTAACTTTCTTAGATACCGCTAGGAATGTACACATACCTAGGAAGAAAGAAAGCGCCATGTTTTCGATGAAAATCGATTTAACTAGCAGACTAATATAATGTTCCATGACTACCTTACCCCTTCGCTTCTACTTGCTCTGGCTTGAACGTACGAATCGCCCAAATCAAGAAGCCGATTAGGAAGAATGCAGAAGGTGCTAGAAGCATCAAGCCGTTTGGCTGATACCAACCACCGTTGCTCACTAGAGGTAGTACTTCCATACCAAATAGTTTGCCTGAGCCTAGAAGCTCACGGAAGAAACCTACAGTGATAAGAACGAAGCCGTAACCAAGACCGTTACCAAGACCATCGATTAGAGATGGGATTGGCTCAGACTTCATTGCGAATGCTTCAGCACGACCCATTACAATACAGTTAGTAATAATTAGGCCTACGAATACAGATAGCTGCTTAGAGATATCGTATAGGTATGCTTTAAGCACTTGGTCTACCACGATTACTAGTGATGCGATGATCGCCATCTGAACGATGATACGCACACTGTTAGGAATGTGGTTACGGATTAGAGATACAGAGAAGTTAGACAGAGCAGTAACGAACATTACCGCGATAGTCATAACAAATGCTGTTTCTAGTTTAGTGGTTACCGCAAGAGCAGAACACACACCAAGAACCTGTAGCGCGATTGGGTTGTTGTCCAATACTGGCGCTAAGATGCTCTTTTTAATATCTTTTGCACTAGACATTAGTTCAGACCTCCGTCACGAACTTTTGCTAGGAACGGACCAAAGCCCATTTCACCTAACCAGAAGTCAAATGTATGTTGAACACCAACGCTAGTTAGTGTTGCACCAGAAAGGCCATCAACACCGTGCTCAGAACCTTCAGGAGCGCCACCTTTTACAACTTGGATAGCTGGCTTGTGGTTTTCGTCGAATAGTTTCTTACCAACGAATTGAGCACGCCATGTTGGGTTCTCAACTTCACCACCAAGTCCTGGAGTTTCACCTTGCTCGTAGTACGTGATGCCAGAAACTGTGTTGCCATCAGTCTCTACCGCAACGAATGCGTACATCATTGACCATAGGCCGTTACCGTGAACAGGGATGATAACTTTAGTCGTTTCTTCACCAGATTTAACTAGGTAAACCGTACCAGTGTTAGCACGACGAAGGATCTTAGCTACGTCTTCTTCAGCTGAAAGCTTGATAGACTGAGCAGGATCTTTTGCCGCTTTACGTTGGTCGTATGCAGCTGCATCGCCGTCAACGAAATCACCAGTAGCGAAATCAACTAGACGAGGTTCGATGTTCTCTGCGTATAACGCAGGAATGTCGCCTGCTAGGTCGATGCCTGCAACTTCTAGGATCTTAGTTTGCTGATCAAGAACTGCGTTAGCTTGTTGCTTAGGTTTAAGAACAACTGCAGCTGTTGAAACGATGATTGAGCACACTAGGCTCAATGCGATAACAACAAACAGCGTCTTTTTAATGCTATCGTTATTACTTGCCATAGCGAGCTAGTCTCCGCTTAATGTTCTTCTCGATTACAACGTGGTCAAACAGAGGAGCAAATAGGTTTGCGAATAGGATCGCAAGCATCATGCCTTCTGGGTATGCTGGGTTAACAACACGGATCATTACACACATTGCGCCGATTAGGATGCCGTACCACCACTTACCTTTGTTAGTAAATGATGCTGATACTGGGTCTGTTGCCATGAAGAACATACCGAATGCGAAGCCACCTAGAACTAGGTGCCAGTGCCAAGGCATGCTGAACATTGCATTAGTGTCAGAACCGATCACGTTGAATAGCGTAGACACAGCGATCATACCGATCATTACACCAGCAATGATGCGCCATGAAGCTATACGCATGTATACGATCATCGCAGCACCGATCATAAGAGCTAGAGTCGATACTTCACCGATAGAACCTGGGATGTTACCAATGAACGCATCCATCCAAGTGATTGCTTCACCAGATACAGTGTTCACTAGAGCGCTACCGCCGCCTTGAGCCCATTGGCTAAGTGCAGTTGCACCAGAGAAACCATCCGCTGCAGTCCATACTACGTCACCAGAAATCTGTGCAGGGTATGCAAAGAATAGGAACGCACGGCCAGCAAGTGCAGGGTTAAGGAAGTTACGACCCGTACCACCGAAGATCTCTTTAGCAACAACAACACCGAAGGTAATACCTAGTGCCGCTTGCCATAGAGGAAGTGTTGGCGGAACGATAAGTGCAAAAAGGATAGAAGTTACAAAGAAACCTTCGTTAACTTCGTGCTTGCGCACCATACAGAATAGAACTTCCCAGAAACCACCAACGATAAATACCGTTGCGTAGATAGGTAGGAAGTAAGTCGCACCTAGTAGCATTTTACTGCCAACACCTGCATCGGCTCCCAAGGAAGCGCCCAGCATTTGAGTCAGCCAGTAGTGCCAGTTACCATCGATTACAGATGCTAGTTCAGCGCCTGCGTACATGTGGTTAAGTGCAGCGATAGCTTGGCCACCCGCGTTGTACATACCCCAGAACATAGCTGGGAATACCGCGAACCAAACCATAATCATGATACGTTTTAGGTCAACGCTATCACGAACATGCGAGCTCTTCTTTGTAATAAGACCTGGCGTGTAGAACACAGTTGCCGCTGCTTCGTAAAGCGCGAACCACTTCTCGTGTTTACCACCCGGCTCAAAATGATGCTCGATGTCTTCAAGAAACTTTTTAAGGCCCATGAAAATTACCCTTCCTTCTCAATCGTATCTAGGCATTCACGAAGTAGTTGACCGTACTCGTACTTACCTGGACATACAAAGGTACACAATGCTACATCTTCTTCATCTAGCTCTAGCGCACCTAGTGCTTGAGCACTATCAACGTCGCCTGCACATAGATCACGAAGCAGCAGAGTAGGTTCCATATCTAGAGGCATTACGCGCTCGTAGTTACCGATTGGAACCATTGAGCGATCACTACCGTTCGTTGTTGTTGTCATGTTGAACAACTGACCTTTGAACAGGTGACCAAGGAATGAACGAGTAACAGAGAACTTGTTCTTACCAGGCATAGCCCAGCCGAATAGCTCTTTATCACGACCTTCACGTAGAACAGAAACTTGCTGATGGTAACGACCAAGGTAAGCGTGAGGACCTGTTGCTTGAGTACCAGTTAGTACTGAACCTGAGATCACACGAACTTCACCTGGCATCAACTCGCTGTCCGTAAGCTCATCAAGGCTAGCACCAAGTTGAGTACGAACTAGACGCGGGTTGTTTACTACTGGGCCAGCCAGAGAAACAACGCGATCTGTGTAAATTTCACCCGTTAGGAAAAGTTTACCGAACGCGATAACGTCTTGATAGTTAATGCTCCACGCTACGTTTTGTGCATTTACCGGATATAGGTAATGCATATGCGTACCTGCAAGACCTGCAGGGTGTGGGCCATCGAAAACATGTTCTTCAACATTAGACTGAGACGAACGAGGTAGGCTTGTGCCTTTCTTACAAACGTAAACCTTGCCGCTCGTTAGAGTTGAAAGAATATCTAAACCAGCAACGAAAGCATCAGACTGCTCGTTAATGATCAATTCTGGCTCAGCAGCTAGAGGGTTCGTATCCATAGCAGTTACGAAAATAGCCTGAGTTTCAGAATCAACAGCTGGAACCTTGCTGAACGGACGAGTACGCAGAGCGGTCCATGCGCCAGACTCAACAAGCTGAGTCTTAACCGTATCACGATCTAGACCTGCTAGTTGGTTAGCTTCATAGTTATTGAACGTGATTTGCTCATTGCCTGCTACTTCAATCACTACTGATTGAAGAACACGCTTAGCACCACGGTTCACTTCAATAACTTTACCGCTTGCTGGAGAAGTAAATACAACACCTGGGTTCTTTTTATCTGCAAAAAGAACTTGGCCTTTCTTCACTTCATCACCAACGCGAGCATGCATCGTAGGACGCATACCAACGTACTCTTCGCCAAGCAAGGCGACTTTAGTGATGGACTTACCATCATTAATCACCTGGGATGGAGTTCCTGCAATAGGAAGATCCAAGCCCTTCTTTATTGTAATCATACGCACTTGCACTACTTTATCGGGAAAAAGATTCTTTTAATTGCGTAAATTCAGGACGGTTTTTATGCGCCCTTAGACACGACATTAGAGTGTCCGGTTTTGGTAAAAATAAGGCACCAAAATCGCAACATTATCTTAATAAACTCATCACAAAAATGAGGTGAGATTTATCAGGTGCCGTATTCTAGCATTTTTTGACGTCTTGATGCCATGACCAATAACTTGAATAAGGGCTATATTTGGTGAGAATTGAAGCATATGGACTCTCAAATATGAATAATTTTGACGAGCCGCACAGATAAAAAGGCATTTTAATAGCGTTTTAAACAAGAGATTAACACTCTGTCACAAACTAATATTTTTCCGATTATGTTGAAACACTGTTAATAAAAACATTACTAATTATGGGTATTTTTAATCGTTCAAGGTGACATCAACTTGGTCAATATAACAACGAAAAACCGATAAATTTGGCGATAAAAAAGGCGGCCAATGCCACCCTTTGTTTATCTGTCTACTTTACGACTTGCTGCCGCCCATACACATAGGGCTGTCTGGCACGCTATCAAACTGCTTCTGCCATTCATCTTTTGTATAAGTATGAATGGAGAGCGCATGGATATGATTCGCTAATTCTTCAGAAAGCACTTGGTTAACCGCGCGATGGCGCGCAATCAAACGCAGCCCTTCAAACGCATCACTCACTACGACCACCTTAAAATGGCTTTCAGAACCTGCTGGAACATTGTGCATGTAGCTTTCATTCACGACGTTGAGATGTGTTGGCTCAAACTCATTATGCAGTTTCGTTTCAATGACTTCTTGGATCATCATGATTCCTTTATCGGACTCTTATTATTCACTATCAAAACAGTATAACCCCAAAGCGGGAGACTGTCTGGCTCTTTAATACATGACACTCTTGGGAATGTAGAGTTTTTTCTATCTTGTTTAGTCTGCTTTTGAGAGAATGTCGCGGTTATTTCTCACATAAGTATCTAAGTAATGAAAACCGAACTTACCCTACACGACAGAACCCTGACTCTACATCGTTTCCCTAAACGTTCTAGTGAAACCCTACAGGCGTGGGATGCTGGTGATGAATACATTATCAACCATGTCGAAGAGATGAACCTAGAACCTGGAAAGCACATCCTGATTCTCAATGATCATTTCGGTGCACTATCCGCTTGGTTCTCACAAGATCACGACGTAACGATGATGAGCGACTCTTACATCTCTCATCGCGGCGCACTTAAAAACCTGCAACGCAACCAATGTAATCGCGTCCAGTTTCTCAATACCATGGATGACATTCCAGTTGGCGTTGATCTGGTATTGATGCAGCTACCAAAAACCAATCGCCATTTAGTGTGGCAGCTAAGTCAATTGCGTCAGGCACTTCCTGAAGGGTGCCAAGTGATTGGTGTCAATAAAGTGAAAGAGATTCACACATCTACCCTCAACCTATTTGAAAAATACCTCGGTGAAACCAAAACCTCTTTAGCGAAGAAAAAACACCGCTTGGTATTCTCATCACCTAACTGTCAGCCTATTCACAAGGTTGAGCCATTCGTTGAGTGGGACGTTGATGGGGAGGATATCCGCCTGAAAAATTTACCGAACGTTTACTCAGGGGAAGCACTCGATCAGGGCGCTCGCTATATGCTTGAGCACATCCCGCAAGATCCTGAGCTTCGTCATATCATCGACCTAGGTTGCGGCAACGGAGTATTAAGCGTTAAAGCGGCGCAATTGAACCCACAAGCTCGCATTACCTGTGTTGATGAGAGCTTTATGGCTGTGGAATCTGCCAAGCAGAACATCCGTGACAACATCGGAGAAGAGGGTAACTTCCAGTTCATCGCCAATAACTGTTTGGATGGATTCAAGAAGAACAGTACTTACTTGGTTCTGTGTAATCCCCCTTTCCATCAACAGCAAGCGATCACCGATCATATCGCATGGCAGATGTTTTGTGATGCAAAGCATGTTCTTAGCAACGGGGGTAAATTAATTGTTATTGGCAACCGACACCTCGGATACGATGTAAAGTTAGCGAGATTATTTGGCAAGGCGAACGTCGAAACGCTTGAATTGAACCAAAAATTTGAGATATTACAAGCAACAAGAGAGCCCGCTAACTTTAATAAGTAGCTGTGGTATTGCGCGTACGGGAAAAGTGCCGTGCGTCTCGTGTGGAATTAGAAAGGATATAGGAATGAAAAAACTGATTTTAGCAGCTTCTATTATGGCATTGACGGCGTGTTCAGCGCCTCAACAAGAGCAGATCAACCTAGCTCCAGAAGCTTCTCTCAGTAATAGCAACCTAGTACAAGGCAAAACGTACACTCTAAGCAGTAAAGATGTACGTGCGGCACAATACGTCGCACTCGTGGATAGCGGCCGTTCCAACATTCAACCTATTCACGCTAAGCAGAACATGCGTATCTCTCTAGAGAACGTATTAGCTCAACAGCTAGAATCACAGGGCTTCCGAGCAAGCGTAAATAGCGAGAACTCAGTTGTTCTTGAAATCCAAGAAGCCTTAGTTACCGTTAAGCACACCATCATGGAAAACCAGATGGATGGTAAGGTGACACTTGAAGTGACAGCTGAAACACCGGAAGGCAAGCTGGTAAAAACCTTTAATGGTACCGCCGTTCGCACTGGTGCCTTAAGCGCTTCAAACGAAGACATTGCGCTGGTTCTAAACGATGTTATCAATCTAGTCCTGACTGAAATCGCTAACGACCAAGAACTGCAAACTTACATGAAGGAGCGTTTCTAATGGGTCGCATTCTAACTTCTATTACCCTGGCTATGCTAAGTGCAAGTGTTTGGGCTGGTCCAAAAGTGGCTGTTGAAACCACGCTGGGTAACTTCACAATCGAGCTTAATGAAGAGCAAGCGCCAATCAGCTCAGAAAACTTCTTGAAGTACGTAGAAGATGGCAGCTATGTCGGTAGCCAATTCCACCGCGTGATCCCAGGTTTCATGGCTCAAGGTGGTGGTTTTGATGAAGAGATGAACCGTCTACCTACTTATGCGCCAATTAAAAATGAAGGCAGCAATGGTCTACAGAATAAAACCGCGACGATTGCGATGGCACGTACCAACGCGCCACACTCTGCAACTCGTCAGTTCTTCATTAACTATTCTGACAACACCTTCCTAAATGCTGGTGCTGGCAACCCAGGCTATGCGGTATTCGGTGAAGTGACAGAGGGCTTCGATGTCGTTCAGAAAATGGCAACCATCCCAACTAAACGCGTGGGCCGCATGTCTGATATCCCAGTCGACCCAATTGTGATTACAGCCGTTAAAGTCATCAAATAACCTCCTCTCACGCCCTTAACTCATTAAGGGCGTTTTTCTATACAAGGACGCCCTATGTCATCAGGCTCTTCCTCTCTTTCATGGATGCAAACCTTCCGTAGCTATCTAGACAAACGTCTACTCTGGGTATTTATGTTAGGTTGCTCTAGCGGTTTTCCTTGGGTATTAATCGGCTCAAATATGTCAGGTTGGCTGAAAGACGCCGGATTAACTCGCGCTGCAATTGGTTATTTCGGTAGTGTATTCGCGGTCTACGCCATCAATTTCTTGTGGGCACCACTAGTAGATCGCGTCAAGTTGCCTGTGCTTCATGCAATACTTGGACAGCGACGCAGCTGGATATTTTTCTGTCAAACCATCGTCTTAATTGCCACCCTGTTTATAGCTGGTGTCAATCCTGCCAACGATTTGATGTTTACTTCAATGTTGGCTCTGGGTATTGCGATTGCGTCTGCAACTCAAGATATCGCCATCGATGCGTTTCGTATCGACACCTTCCCTAAATCTGAAGCATCAAAACTGCCGCAAGCCTCTGCAATGGCAGTCGTTGGTTGGTGGACAGGTTATTCCTTGCCAGGTTATCTCGCATTTATTAACGCTGACGCAATTGGATGGAATGGTGTCTACTACGGTATGGCTGGTGTAGTGGTAATCTTAATGTTATTCACATTATTGGTTGGAGAACCGAAAACAGAACGTGAACGGCTGCAAGAGCAAGCTCAACAACGTCACAATAAAGTGGTCGATTCGAAAATTGTCGCTTGGTTTACCGTAACTGTGATTGAACCATTTTATGACTTCTTCAAACGCAATGGCGTGCAGGTGGCAATTACTCTACTGTTATTTGTGTTCTTGTTTAAGATTGGTGAAGCCTTCTTGGGCCGTATGTCTATCACCTTCTATAAAGAGATAGGCTTTAGCAACGAACAGATCGGTCACTACTCGAAACTGATTGGCTGGGGCGCGACCATATTCTTCACATTACTGGGCAGTGTCTTCAACGTGAAGTTTGGTATTGTGCGAGGGTTAATGATCGGCGGTATTGCGATGGCGGGCAGTAACCTGATGTTTGCATGGATTGCTAAAGCAGGGCCTAGTGAAACCCTATTCCTCGCGACTATTATTGTCGATAACTTTACAACGGCCTTCTCGACAGTTGCGTTTGTTTCGTTTTTAACCTTGTTAACTGGGCAAGCATTCTCGGCTACTCAATACGCACTCCTAGCGTCACTCGGTAACTTCGGGCGCACAACGTTAGCATCCTTTAGTGGTGAACTTGTCGATTACCTTAATGATTGGTCGCTGTTCTTTATTATTACCGCGTTAATGGTGATACCAAGCCTATTGATGCTTTACTCTCTTCGACACTTCTTCGCTCGCTTACTTGAAGAAGCACGTCAACAGAAATAGCAGTAAGTAAATTCACCGTGATAAAAGAGGGTCTATTGACTCTCTTTTTATTTGCAGCTCAACTAATTTGTATTATTTATATTGAGATATAAGCTTACCTGTAACTGAAAATACGGTGTCAATTCATTTTATACCATTTATGTTGATAACGAGATTTACATCACTAGATACTGCAAAAACGTTTGCTTCGTACATCAATTATTCAATTCATCTATAAAATATGCAGCAATCGCTAAATCAATAAAAAGTTGACAGCATCGGGTTGCATTGCACTCTCAAAGTTCCCTTATTTAGATCATTTGTGTGACCAAAGTCACTATTTTATTTTCACTTTGCATCCATTCTCACTTTTAATTGAGAGCAAAATCGCTATCATGCTCGCCATTCGGACATGACTAACACGCATGGATTAGCGAGTTATTTATTTTTAACAGAGAGAGTTCCCTTATGCGTAAATCACTTTTAGCTCTTGGCGTAATTGCAGCTGCGACAGCTATCCCAGCTCAAGCAGAATACTTATACGGTTTCGGTAGCATGTATGCTGACTACCAAGTTTGGAACCAAGGCTTCGGTAACGACGACGACAACTTCGGCGGTGATATCTCAGACCGTAACCAAGCGGTTATCGGTATCGAAGGTGGCGCTGGATTTGATTGGGGTCAGATTTACGGTTTCTACGATTACGAAGGTGTTGATCGTGCAACTGATGACCGTGGTGCATCTCTTAAAGGTACTATCCACTACAACCTAGGTGAAACAAACGTTTCTCTTTACGCTCAGGTTTACAACACTGATGCTGACAAAGGTGGTTTCCACGAGCAAAACCGTGTTGTTGGTCTTGGCTACACAGGCCTTGGCGGCGAAGGTTGGGGATTCACTCCATTCATCGGTGTTCATGAGCTAGCTACAGCTACAGCTGAGTTTGGTGCTGATACAATCAACACTGGTGCTAACGGCGGTATGCTTGGTTGGGTTGGTTTTTACAACACTGACATCGGTAACCAGAACTTCACTTTCTCTACTTGGGGTGAATACGAGTTTGGTCGTAACGATTCTTACGCAGCTGTTCAAGGTGGCGACTGGGGTCTAAACGGTTCTGTGAATGCAATGTGGAACTTCCACGAAGATTTTTCAGCTGGCGTTCTATACCGTTACACATACAACAAGCTAGCTCGTGAAGGCTACCAAGATCTAGTAATCTACCGTCTACAATACAACTTCTAATATAAGTTGCATTGAAGATTGAATGAAATGGCACCTTCGGGTGCCATTTTTTATTGCTTTCATATTCTGCAACGCTATCCTGAGCACCTATCTGATAAAACTAGGTCGTATTGTGAATATTACTGTTGTCGGTCCGGGAGCCGTTGGCTCACTTTGGGCAATTAAACTTCATCAAGCTGGTCATAACGTATCAGTATGGAGCCGCTCTACTCAAACCGACTACCTAATATCACTCGATGACCAAGCTGAAGTTCGATTCGACAATAATAATCAAACGAAGCTTGCCGATAGTGATCTTATCTTAATTACGGTAAAAGCTTGGCAGGTGGAATCTGCAATACTGCCGCTTATTCCTCATATAGATAAAGATACCATTCTTCTGTTCATGCATAACGGTATGGGCGCAGTAGATAACATCGCTTCACATATTGAACCATTCCCGGTAGTTCTCGCTACTACAACTCAAGCCGCTTATAAAAGTTCACCAACTCAGGCGCATCATACTGGACTGGGTAATACCCAACTTGGTGGCTACAACAGTCACGGCAACCATTGTGCCTTCTTGGTTGATGTACTCAATCACGCCCTACCCGACGTTGTTTGGAACAGCAATATCCATCAAGCGTTGTGGGACAAACTTGCGGTAAATTGCGCGATTAACCCTCTAACTGGTCTTGAACAGGTTAAAAATGGTCAACTTGCTGAAGAGAAGTATCAAGCCTTAATCAATGACATCGTCGCTGAAGTCGTTGAAGTGATGACAGCAGAGAATCTACCAACCTCTATCGAATCACTCAGCTCAATCGTTCAACAAGTTATCCAAGCTACTGCGGCTAACAACTCATCGATGAAGCAGGATATGTTCTATCAGCGAAAAACTGAGATCGACTTTATTACTGGTCACTTACTCAATACAGCTCGCAAGCACGGTATCGCAACGCCAGCCAATCAAGCGCTCTTTGATCGAGTAAAACAACAAGAAGTACTTTGGCATAAATAGACAGAGATATTTTGTCTCCACGATCAAGCAACTCACGATACAATAAATAGAAGCGCTAAGTTCAGCGCCCTATCCAAACTTCAACTCTTAGGTAATCTTAGATGCTAGACATCCAACACATTCGCAATCAATTTCCTGCGCTCACCCAACAGGTTAATCAACAGCCTCTAATCTACTTAGACAGCGCTGCGACGACCCAAAAACCTCAAGTGGTGATCGATGCGATTAGTGACTATTACTCTAAGCAGAATGCCAATGTTCATCGTGGAAGCCATAGCCTTACAGCCAAAGCCACCAGCCAATTTGAGGCAGCGCGAGATTATGTTGCTCAGTTTATTGGAGCAGCTTCAAGCAAAGAGATCATCTGGACTCGCGGCGCGACTGAAGCTCTTAACTTAATTGCCCAAACCTACGCTCGAAGCTCTTTAAATCCGGGAGATGAAATTCTAATTAGCGAACTTGAACACCACGCTAACATTGTTCCGTGGCAGATCGTCGCTGAGCAAACTGGTGCAAAGGTCGTCAAGGTACCAATGACCAAACAGTGTCAGTTCGATTTAGCCGCGTTTGATTCGCTATTGAGCGAGAAAACCAAGATTGTGGCACTGGCACAAATCACCAATGTCACGGGTACGCGCCAGCCTATTGAAGAGGTCATAACAAAAGCACATTCAGTCGGTGCGATTGTGGTTGTCGATGGTGCGCAAGGGATTGTTCATGAGCCTGTCAATGTGGCTGAGCTTAACGCTGATTTCTACGTATTCTCAGGACACAAGCTTTATGCACCAGCAGGGATCGGTGTGCTTTATGGCAAACTAGAATTACTAGAGTCGATGCCGCCTTGGCATGGTGGCGGAAAGATGGTCGAGCGTGTTTCTTTTGAAGGCACTACCTACTCTGCATTACCCGGAAAGTTTGAAGCTGGAACACCTAATGTAGCAGGTGCGATTGCATTAGACGCTGCTATTCAATGGCTGAGTCAATTCGAACAGCAACAAGTCGAGAAACATATCCATCAACTGGTCGATATGACCTACCAAGCTCTGTCGCAATTGGATGACATCAAAGTGATTGGTTACCAACCTAACTCTAGTGTGGTCACATTTATTATGGATGGCGTGCATCATCAGGACATCGCGACTCTGCTCGATCAACAGGGCATTGCGGTTCGTGCGGGGCACCACTGTGCTCACCCATTAATGGATGCATTGGGAATTAAAGGCACGGTGCGAATTTCGTTTGGTATTTATAATGATATTGCGGATGTTGAGAGGCTAATCGCTGCGATAGAAAAAGCGGTGGATATGCTTTAGCGAGTAAGCGAGTAA
>NZ_JAHGAN010000052.1:0-33328 GCF_030248625.1 Vibrio sp. D420a
TTCGCGAAAGAAACGACGCAAATGACTAAGTCGCAAATTCTTTCTCAAGCGTCTAGCTCGATTCTTGCTCAAGCGAAGCAAGCACCGAACTCAGCACTTAGCCTACTTGGCTAATTAGAAATAAAATTGAAACCGAAAGCTAGGTGGTCAAACACCTAGCTTTCTTTTTATGAGTAAAATTTACCGAATGATTAATTGTATTGATGGTGTGGGTTGTATCATTCAGATGTATGCAATTGGTGTTGAAGGAACGACACAAATGGTGAGTTGGGGTAAACCTAGCTAAATGGAATACAACTAAATGGTATCGATACAAACCAATATATCTTCTTCTATTGCTCAGCGACATCTTGGTGAAGCTCAAAGCCAAGCCGTTGATGCACAGTCAAAACTGCAATCCGGCTCGCGTATCAACGCGGGTAGCGACGATGCTGCAGGTCTTCAAATAGCCAATCGACTCAAAGCCCAAACTCGAGGGATTGATGCTGCCTTGTCGAATGCGACTAATGCTGATTCTATTGCACAAACTGCCGAAGGCGCGCTGCATGAAAGTACTAATATGCTCCAAAAACTCCGTGATCTTGGATTACAGGCGTCCAATGGTGCATTGAGTCGGGATGAGCGCGAAAGTATCCAGATCGAATCGGAGATGCTGATCAATGATCTTGATCGTATTGCATCCTCAACGACCTTTGCAGGGGATGAGCTATTTGATGGCTCTTTTGGAAAGCGTAACTTCAATCTTGGCCCTGATTCGAATGCGGTCTCGCTCACGCTTAAGAGCATGTACACCAATATCCCGCAGATGGGAGGGCAGTTTACAGAAGCAAATAGTGACGTCGATGAGAACTGGCGAGTCTCTTCTGATGATCAAGGTTTACGTGTCAGCTATCAAGATAGCAATGATGAGTCACAGGAGCTCGATTTTGAGCTTAAAGAGGGTGATGATATCTATCAGGTAGCCACCTATATTAACGGGCAGCAGGATGTGGTTAGAGCATCAGTAAACGAAGAGCACCAGCTTCAGTTGTTCGCTGCTCATGCCGATTCTCCTCAAGGCTTTGAAGTCTCGGGGAGTGCCGTGAATACCTTTAATTTTGGTGATACTCAGGCGATATCGTTAGATGATGTGGACATGACAACCGTCGGTGGAGCGCAGCTTGGTGTTGCGGTTATTGATGCCTCATTGAACTATGTGGACGGGCATCGTAGTGAAATCGGTGGTTTCCAGAACGGAGTCAGCCGCACTATGAATAGCCTCAACAATACCTTTCATCGTATTGCTGATTCAGAGGGGCAAATCAAAGATACCGATTACGCTAAGCTCACGACAGAGCTGACCAAATCTCAGATGCTTGAACGTGCCACGTCAACACTACTCGCACAAGCGAATCAAGATACGGGTACCGCTCTTTCTTTATTAGGCTAATTTTTCCAGACAACAAAAAACGCAGCCGTGAGGCTGCGCTTTTTGAACTTTTGAAATGCTAAGTAAAGATTACTTAGTCACTTTCAGAACTGGAGTTTCACCCACAGTTACAGAACCAGCAAGTTTGTTCAGCTCTTTGATTTCGTCCATGTTAGAGATAACAACTGGAGTAAGAGTTGATTTTGCTTTTTCTTCTAGAAGCGCTAGGTCGAAAGTGATGATAGTGTCACCAGCTTTAACAGTTTGGCCTTCTTCTGCTACGCGAGTGAAGCCTTCGCCTTTAAGTTCAACAGTATCGATACCGAAGTGAACGAATAGCTCAACACCGTCGTCAGACTCGATAGAGAATGCGTGGTTAGTTTCGAAGATCTTACCGATAGTACCGTTAACTGGAGCTACCATTTTGTCGCCAGCTGGTTTGATCGCGATGCCGTCACCAACGATTTTTTCAGCGAAAACAACATCTGGCACGTCTTCGATATTTACGATTTCACCAGATAGAGGTGCGATGATTTCGATTGCACCAGCGTCAGCGCTGTCATCAGATACTAGCTTCTTAAGTTTGTCAAACAGACCCATTGTGTCATGCTCCTAACGTTTAGTTTTATTCTGTAGAATATACTATACCAATCTAGCAAATTAGACGACTTTTTTTAGTCGCCTAATCATATTAAGCCATTGGTGATTACTGAGTTTTCTCAGCGATGAACTTTTCTACTACTGCTTGGATTTCTTCAGCAGTTGGTAGAGAAAGTGCTTCATCAGCCATTGCTTTAACTTCTGCGAAGTTAGAGTTGCGGATAACTTTCTTCACTTTAGGGATAGAGATACCGCTCATAGAGAACTCATCTAGCCCCATACCTAGTAGAAGCAGTGTTGCACGCTCATCACCTGCAAGCTCACCACACATACCAGTCCACTTACCTTCAGCGTGAGACGCATCGATAACCTGCTTGATTACTGTTAGAACAGCAGGAGACAGTGGGTTGTAAAGGTGAGAAATCATCTCGTTACCACGGTCTACAGCAAGTGTGTACTGAGTTAGGTCGTTAGTACCGATAGAGAAGAAAGCAACTTCCTTCGCTAGGTGGTGCGCGATAGCTGCCGCAGCTGGAGTTTCAACCATTACACCGATTTCAATCTCTTCATCGAATGCTAGGCCTTCAGCGCGAAGCTCAGCTTTGTACTCTTCGATAGCTTTCTTCAGTTCACGGATCTCTTCAACAGAGATGATCATTGGGAACATGATGCGAAGCTTACCGTGCGCAGATGCACGAAGGATACCGCGTAGTTGGTCACGTAGGATTTCGCGACGATCTAAGCTGATACGTACTGCACGCCAGCCTAGGAACGGGTTCATCTCTTCTGGAAGATCCATGTATGGTAGATCTTTGTCGCCACCGATATCCATAGTACGGATGATCACTGACTCACCGTTCATTGCTTCTGCAACTTCTTTGTACGCTTGGTACTGCTCTTCTTCAGTAGGAAGTGCATCACGGTCCATGAATAGGAACTCAGTACGGTACAGACCAACGCCTTCACCACCGTTACGGATGATGCCGTCACAGTCTTTAACAGTACCAATGTTACCGCAAACTTCTACACGGTGACCGTCTAGAGTTTCTGCGTGTAGATCTTTAAGTTTTGCTAGCTCTTCTTTTTCAGCTAGGAATGCAGCTTTAACTGCTTTTGCTTCTTCAAGCTCAGCTTCTGATGGGTTGATAACAATCTTGTTATTCATCGCATCAAGAATAAGCATGTCGCCGTTCTTCACTTTCTTAGTGATATCGTTAGTACCAACGATAGCAGGAAGCTCTAGTGAACGCGCCATGATAGATGTGTGAGATGTACGACCGCCGATGTCACAAGCGAAGCCTAGTACGTAGTCTAGGTTGATTTGTGCAGTTTCAGATGGCGTTAGGTCGTATGCTGCTAGGATAACTTCTTCATTGATATCGCTTAGAGAAACGATATTGATGCCTAGTGCATTTTTAACAAAACGAGTACCGATATCACGGATATCAGTTGCACGTTCTTTTAGGTATTCGTCGTCTAGTGACTCAAGCGCAGATGCTTGCTCTTCGATAACCGTGTGGATTGCGTTATCAGCGTACATCTTGTCGTTCTTGATGAGTGCTAGGATTTCTTCCTCTAGCTCTTCATCTTCAAGAAGCATGATGTGACCTTCAAAGATCGCCTCTTTTTCTTCACCGAAAGTCTCAAGCGCTTTTTGCTTAACAACTTCTAGTTGAGCTGCAGATTTGTTACGTGCGTCAAAGAAACGCTGAACTTCTGCTTCAACTTGGTCATCAGTGATAGTGTTAGTGTTTAGAACGATTTCATCTTCTTGAAGTAGTAGTGCTTTACCGATAGCAATACCAGGAGATGCTAGGATACCTGAAATCATAGCTTTACCTTAAGTTGGTCAACTGTAAACGGGAGAGTGTGTGACTTTTTCCGCTTGGCGTTATGCCGAGCTTATTCTGTTCTATTTCGAACAAAGCCACTTTGCAGGGCAAAATGGCTTTGAAAGAAGGAGACCGAATTAGTGTAGTTGGTCCATTAGAGCAACTAGGTGGTCTACAGCTTGCTGAGCTTGTGGGCCTTCAGCAGAAATAGAAACTACAGTACCTTTAACTAGGCCTAGAGTTTGTAGTTTGAATAGGCTCTTAGCGCTTGCGCTTTTACCGTTAGAAGTCACAGTGATGTCTGCGTCGAAAGATTTTGCTTCTTTAACGAACTGTGCAGCTGGACGAGTGTGAAGACCGTTTTCTGCTGTGATTTCTACTTGCTTCTCGTACATTTTATATACCCCAATTAATTTATTATTTGTAAAGTTTATAACCAAGTTTAGCTTAACTTCTTTGACATGCATGCGCCAGAGTGTAGTACGCCATGTTCGTGTTTGAACAGTTTGGTTAAAATTTTATCCAGCCATGGTGCTCTTTTGTGAGAACTCACAACTTTCAGAATCTGGTTTATTGCTTCTTTTATTTTGAAGCGAAAAATAAAACAGGGGTGATATTACCAAAGGTGAGGCAGGGATCAACAAAAAAGCCCCAATTAGGGGCTTTTTTAGACCAAATATTGATTTGACCACATATTACTGTTGGTTCTCTTTGTCGGTAAAAATGCCGGCAAACAGGGCTGTGCTGAGGTATCGTTCACCTGAGCTTGGTAAAACTGTAACAATTGTTTTCCCAGCAAATTCAGGTAGTTCCGCTAGTCGGTTCGCAGCAACAACGGCTGCACCAGAAGAGATACCAGCTAGGATGCCTTCTTCAGCCATTAAGCGTTGTGCCATTTCAATTGCTTCTTCTGAAGTCACCGACTCAACACGGTCTACAAGCTCTAAATCAAGGTTACCAGGGATGAAACCTGCGCCGATACCTTGGATTTTGTGTGGTGCTGGCTGAATTTCATCGCCTGCAAGCGCTTGTGCAATCACTGGTGATTCTGCTGGCTCAACCGCTACAGAAGTAATTGCTTTGCCTTTCTCACCTTTAATGTAACGGCTTGTACCAGTAATCGTACCGCCAGTACCAACACCCGCTACAAATACATCGATCTCACCGTCAGTCGCTTCCCAGATTTCAGGACCAGTAGTCTTCTCGTGAATTTCTGGGTTTGCAGGGTTGTTGAATTGTTGAAGAAGTAGGTACTTCTCTGGATCGCTTGCAACAATTTCTTCTGCTTTCGCGATCGCGCCTTTCATGCCTTTAGCTGCTTCTGTTAGCTCAAGGTTGGCACCTAGCGCTTTAAGTAGCTTACGACGCTCAAGGCTCATCGACTCAGGCATAGTTAGCGTTAGTTTGTAACCACGAGCTGCTGCAACGAAAGCAAGTGCCACACCAGTGTTACCACTTGTTGGCTCTACAAGCTCTACGCCTGGCTTAAGAGTGCCAGCTTTTTCTGCTTCCCAGATCATGTTCGCGCCGATACGACACTTAACGCTGAAGCTTGGGTTACGAGCCTCCACTTTCGCTAGTACATTACCTTTACTTACTTTGTTCAAACGAACCAGTGGTGTGTTACCGATCGTAAGGGAGTTATCTTCGTAAATCTTGCTCATGGAATATTCCTTCATTTGATGACAGAACTAAACGCGGCATATCAATGACTTAGTCGTCCCGTTTATTTCAATGTTTGTTTAACTTGAATTTAGATTAAACAAGTTGAAAAAAAGGTAAAAGGATTAAAAAGTTATATCATATAGATATGTAGCAGAATGCACGCTCATTTTGATAGAAATCAGTGATTCAACAAAATGAGCGAGAGTTCTGCTAATAATAGAAGAGGTTAGCGAAGGTGAGTAAATTGCCCTTTGTGTTCTGATACCCACATAGCAGTGGCGCCACATACTGCTACAGGTACAACAATCAGATTAAGGATTGGAATGGTTGTGAAAATAGAAACCAATGCTCCAAATCCATAGCTCTTACCTTGCTTTTGTTTCAGTGAGCTTCTCATATCATCAAAGCTGATTTTGTGGTTATCAAACGGGTAATCTGCGTATTGAATTGCCAGCATCCAAGCTGTAAAAATGAACCACAAAAACGGCGCGACAGTTTGACCAAGAGCTGGGATCAGCAGCAATAAGAAAAGCCCGATTGCTTTTGGTAGTGTGTAAACCAGCTTGCGCCATTCACGAGCCAGGATACGCGGCGTATCTTTAACTACGTCCATTAAGCCATCGTCATTCACTTTTTTGCCCGTTAAAAGTTCTTCTACCTTCTCTGATAGTAAGCCGTTAAATGGGGCGGCGATGAAATTCGCTAAGGTACTAAAGAAGTATGAGAAGGTGGCAAGAATGGTCAGCGCCAGCAGTGGCCACAAAACATAAGTCAACCAAGTGAGAAAGCTAGGAAGGCCTTCCAACCAGCCATCAATCCAAGTATTGAGGTTAGAAAAGATGTAAAACAACGCGCCACCAACCAACAATACGTTAGCTAATAAGGGCATCAGTACGAATTTACGGATACTTGGAGAAAGAGCGATTTTAGCGCCGAAAATGAAATAGCCGAAGCCAGAGCGAGGAATCGATAAATTAGTCATATTGGAATATCAGCTCACATAGGGGGAGTTGGTTAAATAGCAAACACCTATAGTGTACTCGACCGATATTAAGAAAAAAAGCGTGGTGAAAATCACATCAACTGAGGAACTTATTGTATTAAGTTGTTCTAAAACAGTAGCTACTTTTGATACAGTAGTGAGATTGGTCAAATTAACCTAACTGATATAGCGACCTGAAAATTCAGGGTGACTATGAAAGCTGAGAGCGAAAAATGCAGGAATTGCGATTTGTACTCATTATTGTTGGCGCATTAGCGATCGCCGCATTATTGTTCCACGGATTGTGGACGAGTAAAAAAGAAGGGAAAGCCAAATTTGGTGATAAGCCACTTGGCAAGCTCGACAACGACAGCTTAGATGACGTGGGCGCCATGCCAGAGCGCTCTTTCGCGCCAGAAGACGACTTCGAGATCATTCGTAAAGAGCGTAAAGAACCGGACTTTGCTGTATCACCAACAAATGCAGACCCATTAATTGATTCAGATCCGCTGACTTCAAGCCCATCGGCGAAAAGTGAGCAAGAGGATCTTGAGCTCAACGATCTACCATCTTTCAGTGTTGAGACTCCTGTTAAAGAAGAGCCAGAATTTCAAACAGAAGCATCCGCTGAACCCGCTGTCCCAAGCTTTGAGTTAACCGAAGAGCAAAAAGAGAGCCACGCTGACTTTAAAGAGCATTACGGTGCTATGTCGCAAGAGCCTGAGTTTGACACTCAGCCTGTTCAACAGAATTTGCAACCAGAAGACACTGCCCCAACCGTTGAAGCGGCAACTGCTGCACCTCAAGAAGCACAAGAAGATGACTTGGGCTTGGAAGTGATTGTACTAAATGTGCATTGTGCCGGTGAAACACCGTTTGTAGGTACTGAGCTTTTCCGCAGTATGGAAAACAATGGACTAACCTATGGTGAGATGTCTATTTACCACTGCTTCGCTGAAGCGGCAGAGACACCGAAAGTGATCTTTAGTGTCGCGAACATGATACAGCCAGGTACGTTAGAACACGACAACCCTGCAGACTTCACAACCAAAGGCATTTCGTTCTTTATGACGCTGCCTTGTTACGGTCAGGCTGATCAGAACTTCAATGTTATGTTGAGTGCAGCACAACAAATCGCTGACGATTTAGGTGGTAACGTATTGGATGAGTCGAGAAACCTGATGACGCCAAACCGCTTGTCTGAATACCGTAAACAAATTCGAGACTTTATGGCTAATCAAAGCGCTTAGTAGACAATGTAAGCCTTACAGTTAATCTATAATGATAGAAAGGGCTCCTGATGGGGCCCTTTTTGATATTTCAATCTGACAGAGAATGATATGAAAGAATCCATTCAAAGTACTTTAGAGCAGTTAAAAGAGACTCTGCACTATCATGCCGTTCGCTATTACGTTGAGGATAGCCCAGAGATCCCTGACGCAGAATATGATCGATTAATGCAGCAACTGCTGAAGATTGAGCAAGAAAATCCAGAACTGGTCACTGTTGACTCGCCAAGTCAGCGTGTTGGTGGAGCACCGTTGGATGGCTTTACCCAAGTGACCCATGAAATTCCGATGCTCTCTTTAGACAATGCTTTCTCTGATGAAGATTTAGACGCATTTAACAAGCGTATGTCTGATCGCGCTCCTCTGGCTGACTTAACAACATTCTGTTGTGAGCCAAAGCTAGATGGATTAGCGGTGAGTCTTCTTTATGAAAATGGCACGCTTGTTCAAGCAGCCACTCGTGGTGATGGTACAACCGGTGAGAACATCACTGAAAACGTTCGTACCATTAGCTCAATTCCACTCAAGCTTCAAGGTGAGGGATGGCCGACACGTATTGAGGTGCGTGGCGAAGTCTTTATGCCGAAAGCGGGATTCGACAAACTGAATGAACAAGCACTGAAGAAAGGCGAAAAGGTTTTTGTAAACCCTCGTAACGCCGCGGCAGGTAGCCTACGTCAGTTAGACTCTCGTATTACGGCTAAGCGTCCGTTAGCGTTTTATGCTTATAGCGTTGGCGTTGTTGAAGGTGCAGAGCTTTCAGGTAGCCACTACCAACGTTTTCTTCAGTTGAAGAGCTGGGGCCTACCTATGTGCCCTGAGACAAAACAACTGAGCTCATTAAATGACGTTAAAGCATACTACCAAGACATTATGGATCGCCGCGACGCGTTAGCCTATGAGATCGACGGCGTAGTGATCAAAGTCGATAATATTGCGGCTCAAGAGGTTTTAGGCTTTGTTGCTCGAGCTCCGCGCTGGGCGATAGCTTACAAATTCCCGGCACAAGAAGAGATCACGTTACTTAACGACGTAGAGTTCCAAGTCGGTCGAACGGGTGCAATTACACCAGTAGCGAAACTGGAGCCTGTGTTTGTTGGCGGTGTAACGGTAAGTAATGCGACTCTGCATAACGCTGATGAAATAGAACGTTTAGGCGTTATGGTCGGGGACAGTGTGATTATTCGCCGTGCCGGTGATGTGATCCCTCAAATTGTTGCTGTAGTGGCGGAGCGTCGCCCTGAGACTGCAAAAGAGATTGTTTTCCCTGAAGCTTGCCCTGTGTGTAGCTCTGCTGTCGAACGTGTAGAGGGTGAAGCTGTGGCTCGTTGTACCGGAGGTCTGGTATGCCAGGCGCAACGTAAAGAAGCGCTCAAGCACTTTGTTTCGCGTAAAGCACTGGATGTTGACGGCTTGGGCGAGAAAGTGATTGAGCAATTGGTTGACCGCGAAATGGTTGAAACCCCTGCTGATCTCTTTAAGTTAAGTGCAGGAGTCTTAACGGTGTTAGACCGCATGGGGCCTAAATCAGCGCAAAACGTGGTGAATGCATTGACCAAAGCGAAAGAAACGACGCTAGCTCGTTTCTTGTACTCTCTGGGTATTCGAGAGGTTGGTGAAGCAACGGCAATGAACCTTGCTCAGCACTTTAAGTCGCTTGATATGGTTCAGACTGCGACTCACGAACAACTCGTAGAAGTGCAAGATATCGGTGATATTGTTGCTAGTCACATTACCAGCTTCTTCTCCCAAGAGAAGAACCGTGAAGTGGTTGATAAACTTCTAGAGCTAGGGCTCACCTGGCCGGCAATAGAAGCGCCTGTAGAAGGGCAGTCACTACCACTTGAAGGTAAGACGGTAGTTTTGACTGGCTCTCTCTCTCAATTAGGGCGTAGCGAAGCTAAAGCAGCCCTACAAGCACTGGGTGCAAAAGTAACAGGCAGCGTTTCCAAGAAAACAGACATCCTATTTGCTGGTGAAGCGGCAGGTTCTAAGCTCACTAAGGCACAAGATTTGGGTATTGAAATAAGAAATGAGCAAGACTTAATTGACCTACTTTCTTAATTAAATTGCTCTAAAAAAAGCTAAAAGGCACTCCCAATGTGGAGTGCCTTTTTGTATGTGGCCATTAAGTTTTACTCTTTTTATCTGAAGAAAAATTTGTGGCTATATTAAGTCAGATTTTGGGACTGTGAGCTTGCTCAATAATAATAAAATACCGTTCTGTCGCTTATCTATTTGCGAGTGATATCACTTTTTATAAAGTAATTTTTATTTTAAGTGATTGTTTTGTAATGTTTTAATTTTTATTTTTTAAAAGGTTTGGATTTTGTCGATCAGGATCACTAAGTCATAGATAAATTTGCACCAACTCATATTTTTTTAGATGAAAATTAAGTTCTCATTGATCTTTTTAAGGGCAAAGTTAGTCTTAGTGACATGGATGCACGCAGTGTATACCCAGTAAGGAAAAAGAACCTCGGGCGGTTAGAGGTTCTAAACAAGAAAAGGTATTTCTCTCTACGGCGGCCAACTTTAGGTGAGAAATAATCAAACAGCTATATCCATTTTTAGGAGTTTTATTCCATGGACAAATTTTTCAAAGTATCTGCGCTAACTGCAGCTATGGTAGGTGCACTATCAGCTGCTCCAGCAATGGCAAATGATCCTATCGGCCCTGAGTATGCTAGCCAAGCATCTGAGTTTTTCTCTGAATCGACGATTAGCGGTAACCTGAACTTCTTCATGCGTGCTCGTGATCGTGGTGATGTTGATGCTAACGGTAACGATACCCCAAAAAAGACTAACTTAGACCACGGTTCTATATTCGCTAATCTAGGTTTCCACTCTGGTTACGTAGCTGATGTAGTTGGTTTTGATGCGGTTATTTATAGCACATTCGACATGTGGGCTGGTGAAGATACGGGTGGTTCTTTCGAGCATGAAATGAACTTCTTTGATTGTGATTCAGCATACGGTGCAGCTACTGGTTGTGATTCTTTCAACACTGACAACGGTGTTTCTTTCGCAAAAGCAGCTCTAAAATTCAAGTTTGGTGAAAATGTAAACGCACAACTTGGTTACTTCCAACCAAGTGTACCAAGTACGCTAGGTGTTAACTGGTCGTTTGCTCCAGGTACTTACCGTGGTGGTGAAGTAGGTGGTAACTTTGGTGACTTGTCCGTTGGTTTGGTTTATGCGGACCAATATAAAGCACCTTGGTTTAAAGAGACTTACGAATTCCGTGACGGCTCTTTCTGGGGAAGCCCAGGTAAAGACGTTGGTGATGTATACTCTGTAGGTGCTCGCTACACGTTGTCTAACGGTATTTCTTTCGATACTGGTTATGGTGCTCTAACAGACGGCGACCGTAAAAACTTCCACGTAAAAGTTAAAGGTACAACTGATGGTGGCTTGTACTGGTCTCCACAACTTTACGTAGTTGAAGATGATAACCAATTCGATAGCACAGCATTCCAAGCCGCGTTACTAACGTCTAAATCTGTTGGCCAGTACAGCTTCCGTGCAGAAGCTACGTATACAGTAGCTGACTCAGAAGATACACGTGGTAACGTTGGTAACATGTCTTACCGCCTGACAGAACAATACGGTGGTTCAAACGGTGCTTATGAAATCTGGTGGAACAACCGTTCTGACTTTAACCACGATGGAGAGTACGCTTTCTTCCTATCTTCAACTCGTGATTTCTCAGATGTTGGTGGTAAAGGGTTCAGTGCTGGTGTAAGTGGTGCTTACGGTGCAGGCGCTAAAGCTGATGGTTATGATGAACTAGTTGAATACGCGTACAGCTTCTTCGCTAACTACGCAATCCAAGCTGGTGCGCTTAAAGATGCTAACATTAGCTTCTACTACACTAACTTCTTCAACGATTCAGATGCTCCAAACTGGACTGGTTACTCTAATGCATTCCAAGATGAGACTGACTTTAAACTAGCGCTAACAATTCCATTTGGCGTTAAATAATAGAAGTTTGATTAGATAAAGCTGGGCATTTGCCCAGCTTTTTTGCTTTTTAGGAGGTATTGATGAAACGTATTATTCCTACTCTAATATTTGCCTTAGCTTTATCCGCTTGTAGCCAAACACCAAAAACAGCTGCTGAATTTTGGTACGGGCAAGGAGAACGCTTTGGTCTACATGGTTATGCTATGGAAAATGAATCTCTTGAAAGCGTTAAAGAGAAAGTCCCGTTTGATGAAGCGGCATATAGACAAGGGTATTTAAAGGGAAAAGCGGAGTACTGTGACCCATTTAAAGCATTCGAAAAAGGCATACGAGGTACTCGATATACAGGTCAATGTGAAGGTTTGCCAAACGAAGATATGCTTAAAGCAGAATGGCAACGAGGCTGGGATACATTTATTGGCGCCGATTTCTATCGGTTCAGATAACACAAAAAGCAGGCAAGCGAGGTTTATTAGTAGCCTGCTTGCCTATTTTTGTTATTGATGTGTACCGCCATGCGCTTTACACAATTCGCGAGGAAGGTGTTTAACAACACCGTCGCTAAATGTACATTGCACTCCTGCTCCAAAGACCTTACCTGCATTTTGATTTGCCAAAGCGAGCGGTGTCGAAAATATAAATATTGTTGCTAACGCTAGAGTTAAAATTTTCATCATCGTTATCCTTTTCTCACTTACCAAAAATGAAATAAATAGCATTTAAACGTCATGCTTAATATCACAGTATGTACATGGTCAATAAAAGATCAAAATAATATATAAATTTTAAATGAAAAATAACAACCTATTATTTCAATAATTTAATCAGTAACTTATTGAAATTATGTAGCGCCTATTTGTTGAAATTTGCTCGTTTAACTTAAAAGTCAGCGAAACTGACCATAATTCGCAAGCTTTATTTTCTCTTATTATCTTTGCTACGCCTCGAGTGTATTTGGGTGTATGATTTGAGCGTAATATGATGATTTATGAGTGAGGAAAACGGCCTTACTCTGCTAATGATTTGAGTAATATCATGAATATAAGTGAAGTTGCTAAGCTAACTAACCTATCCACGAAGTCGATTCGTCTATACGAAGATAAAGGCGTGATTTCAGAGCCGATGCGCTCAGAAAACGGCTATCGAACCTACACTCAGAAGCAATTAAAAGAGTTGAGCGTGGTTGCCAAGGCAAGAAGCGCCGGATTTTCTTTAGAAGAGTGTAAAGAATTGGTCGCTTTAGCTGACAATCCATGCCGAGAAAGTGCAGATGTCAAAGCTAAGGCTCAAAGTAAGCTTGATGAAGTGAATCGAAAAATTGCGGATTTGATGGCGATAAAGACAACATTAGAGGGGTGGGTTGAGAAGTGTCCTGGAGATACTAACAGTCATTGTCCGATCATTAATGATCTGGTCGATGAGCAATAGATTAGGCCATTAGAACAGTACGTAGTGTTCTAATGGCCTAATGGCCTAATGGCCTAGTGATTACTTGTTGACTGGTGCGATAGTGAGAACAATGCCATCAACCGCTGTGACCACTACTTCGGTTCCTGCGGTTATGTCAGTCGCAGCAATGGCTGACCAAGTTGTATCGCCGAGTCGGATTCGACATTTACCTTTCTGAATATCATCTTCCAATCGAGTAGTCTTTCCTATCAACTGTTTATCGCGCTGATTGAGAACTCGAGCTTTATCTGACTTACGATCACTTTTTAGTTGTCGTCGCCACCATAACCAAGTGGTGATTAGAGAGAAACTGGCGAAAGAGAGCCATTGCATTTGCCAGCTCAGCGGTAAAGCGCCAAGTAGTGCGCCGACGATCATTGCTGAGATGCCAATCCAGAGAAAGTACCCTGCAGTGCCCAATAGCTCTAATCCAAGTAGCAGTAAGCCAAAAGCAAGCCAGTGCCAGTGGTTCACCTGATCTAATAGTTCAATCATCAGCTACTCCTTGTTATTTGTTCCTTTGTGAGAAAACATCTCTGCAATACCCGCAACTGAGCCCATTAGCCCTGACGCTTCTAGTGGTAGCATGATGATCTTACCATTTTCTGCTTGGCCAATCGATTTAAGCGCATCGGTATAACCTTGAGCGATAAAGTAGTTTACCGCTTGCATGTCACCTTGGGCTATCGCCGTAGATACCATTTCCGTTGCTTTCGCTTCTGCTTCTGCAGCACGCTCACGCGCCTCTGCTTGAAGGATAGCCGCTTGCTTTTCACCTTCTGCTTTTAAGATTTCTGATTGTTTGTGACCCTCAGCTTTTAGGATCTCAGCTTGTCGCACACCTTCCGCTTCTAGGATGTCAGCACGTTTGTTACGCTCAGCTTTCATTTGTGCGTTCATTGCTGCGGTCAGATCTGCTGGTGGTTGCACATCTTTAATCTCGATACGAGTAACTTTGACGCCCCAAGGATTGGTGGCCTCATCAACGATGTTTAATAGCTTGCTGTTGATCATGTCACGTTGGCTTAGCATTTCATCCAGTTCCATTGAGCCCAGGACGGTACGAATGTTAGTGAGCGTTAGGTTGCGAATTGCGTGCTCAAGATCGTTAACCTCATAAGCTGCTCTTGCTGCGTCAATCACCTGCACGAAACAGACAGCATCGATAACAACGTTCGCGTTGTCTTTAGAGATAACTTCTTGTGCTGGAATATCTAATACACGCTCCATCATGTTGATCTTTTGACCAATGCTATCAATGAATGGAATGATCAAATTCAAACCAGGTTTGAGGGTGTGGGTATAACGACCGAAACGTTCAACGGTCCAGTTATTCCCCTGAGGGACGGTTTTTACGCCAGCGAAAATAAATAGAAGGGCAACAATGGTGAAGCCGCCGATAGTAATCAGAGTATCAATAGCCATACAAAATCCTTGTTTAAACGAGTCTTCAATTTTACTTTTAAAGATAGTGGCTTAATTTTGTACTCTGAGCAAATTTATAAATGAAAAATGGGCCATAAAACATTGATTTTATGGCCCATTTTGGATTTTTACCGCTTGATTGGTTCGCTAGGTTATTGAGTGTTTACGCAGTAATTGAGCCTAGTAGAGTAGCGAGTAGAGCTGTTTACGGTACTTACTCGCACTGGCGTTACCTTGGCCAAGTGCACTTAGAATATCCATAAAGCTTTTCTTCATGTCACCGTCTAGTGCGTTTAAGTCTTTCACTAGATATGACCACAGCAACTCAAGCGCTTCTTCACTACGATTGACTTGATGATATTGCAGTGCGAGTTCCGCAGCGATTTTCGCATCGCTAGGGTTAGCTTGTAGGTTCGCTTCTAATGCTTGGATCTCAGGACTATCGGCAGCTTGTTTATGCAGTTCGAGTTTTGCCACTAAGCCTTTGAAGTAGTTGTCTTGGTATTCTAGCGGGATAGCAGCGAGTTGTGCTTCCGCCAATTCAAACTGTTGCGTTTCTAGAAGACATTCGGCAATCGCTAGTTTCACTTCGCCTTTATTGGTGAGCTCTTCTGGCAACTGCTGCATTGCAGACAGAGCTTGTAGGTGTTCTCCTGCTTGCATCTGCTCCAAAGCTTGACGAAGCGCTAACTCATCTTGGCTAGGAAGATGCTTGCTTAGCATGCCAACAATTGCTTCTAAAGTTTGTGGACCACCTAGGCCGTCTACTGGCTGTCCATTAACGAATAGAGCAATAGTAGGCAGTGCTTGTACACCAAATTGGCTCGCAATCGCTTGTTCTTGCTCGCAGTTTAGTAATGCCAAGGTAAATGCACCATTGTACTGCTGGGTAAGCGTTTGCAGATCAGGGATGATCTGAGCGCTCTCTTGGCTCATTGGTGCCCAAAAATGGATCAGAACAGGTGTCTGCATCGAACCTTCTAATACCTGACGAAAGTTCTGTTCATTGAGTTCAACAATATGCGGCGATTGCATCGGCGTTCCTTGAGTTTAATTGAATGCTAACAACACTATGGGGGCAATCATCGTAATTTCAAGGTGAAAAGGATAAGAGAAATCAGTGGCTAATAATAAAAAACGCTACGTTTTCGGCGCCGTTTATTAGGGCGCGAAAGCATAGCGTCATTTACCAATCAGGTTGGAGGTGCGATCCCTGTTAGTACTCAAAACAGTAAAAATAGGGTGATGGCAACACTCACACCAACCCAGTTTAAGGTGTTAAGAGTCATGAATGTACCTTCAATGGATACATCAAGCAGGGGCGCTTGATGCTACGATGTGAATCATGACATCTTATTGTTACGAACAAATTACATCGTTACATTATTTTTGCGATTTATTCGATTATTTGTTGTTAGGCTGCTTTACGTAAAATCGGGTCCAGCCAACGGTTGGGTAGCAGGCGTTTGAGGATCGCAAAGATCTTTGTTGGCGTCGTGACTCGATAGCGTGGTTTGGGCTTGTCGGCAGTGAGTGCATGATAGACAGGCTCAACGCAGCTTTCAGGAGGAAGCACGAAACGGTTGCCGGATGTTTCGTTTTCCAGTCTCTGTTGTTGCTGTTGATAGTACTGACTGTGAACACTACTGGTTGGATTAATCCAACGATTGAATGCGACCAGAGCGTTGCGTCGAAACTCCGTCTCAATCGGACCTGGTTGAAGCAGGGAAATGTGGATACCGCTACCATGAAGCTCAAGCCTTAGGGTATCTGTCCATCCCTCAATCGCAAACTTAGAAGCATTGTAAGCACCCCGATATTTCATCGCTGCGAAACCAAGTACTGAGCTGTTTTGAATGATTCGTCCTTCACCACGTTCACGCATACTAGGAAGCACTATGCGAATCAGATGATGCCAGCCGAAAAAATTGGTTTGGAATTGGTCGCGTAACCCTTGTGTTGGTAGATCTTCTAACGCGCCCGGTTGGCCATAAGCGCCATTATTAAATACGGCATATAGGCCATTAGGGGCCAACTCGAATGCTTGTTCTACACCTCGCTCAATACTCTGTTCATTGTTGAGATCGAGTTGAATGCAATCTAACCCTTCCTGCTGCAGTTTTATGACATCTTGTTCGTTGCGGCACGATGCAATCACATGAAAGCCTCGTTGTTTGAGAGCGTGAGCACAGGTGTAGCCAATACCGGTTGAGCATCCAGTAATCAATATTGATTTCGTCACGGGGGGTCCTTTCCTAGGGTCTGTTACCTTCCCCTAGGTTAAAGGAATTAGTCTTGATGTTGTAACAAGTTTTTCAATGCAGGTTCAATTCTTGAGTAACTGAATATAAAGCCCATTTCAGTGAGTTTCTTTGGTTTAGCGCGAATGCTGTCAAACAGTAAGCATGAGGATTCGCCCATCATTAATGACATAGCCCACTTCGGCGTGAATAAGATGTGTGGTCGACCAAGCTGCTTGGCTAGGGTGCGACTGAACTGTTTGTTGGTGGCAGGGTGAGGGGCGCACATATTGAATTCGCCTTGAGCGTGGGGGGTGTTGAGCAAGTGGTTGATTGCTCGGATCATATCGAGAAGGTGGATCCAGGGCATATATTGGTTACCTGAACCTAACGGCCCACCCAAACCAAGCTTATACGGAAGTAGCATTTTCTTTAGTGCGCCGCCGTGTTCTCCCAAGACAATCCCTGTTCTGAGTAGCACGACTCTGGTGTTTTCTGATTGAGCACGCTTGGCTATCTCTTCCCAGTGCGCACACACCTTATGCGGGAAGCTATCGTCTGAAACATGCAGAGCCTCGTCAAAAGGGTGTTCTTGTTGATCGCCGTAATAACCGACGGCGGACCCACTAATAAACACGCTCGGTGGGTTAGTACTTGCGTGAATCAGTTCCACGATTTTCTCGGTAATGTGCCAACGACTTTGACAGATACGCTCTTTCTGTTGTGAGCTCCAGCGTTTATCGGCAATGGGTTCACCAGCTAAATTTATTACCGCGTCAAAGTTATTCAGATCAGAAAGCTCATCCAACGATGTGATGTAGTGAAGATTATTTTGATTGAGGTGGCTGAGTGCGCTCTGTGCTTTTGACGGATCTCTAGTGAGCAGTGTCACTTCGTCTGTCTGCCAGCTTTTGATCAATTCTGAGCCAATAAACCCAGTGCCACCCGTCAACAATATCTTCATACCAACCTCCTCTTAATTTATTAATTATAGACCCGGCTTGTTTTAGTCTGCCAACCAATACGCAGAAAACTATATAACGATCATAAGGTTTCATTCATGTGATAGCGCAAAGAGCGGAATAGATTACGCGTTAACTTTAGTGGGTGGTTGTGTTCACAGTTTAGCGAAAATGTTTCAATATGTTACTGAGTGCTTAATGCGAGTCACATAACAACGAAGGATAATTTGTCATGCTTATTTGAGAAGTGACACTCACTGTGTGGTTAATTTGCTCGCACTAACTCGATAGCTAAGGAGATTTGATGACAGCGATACTTGCTTTGATGAAAGCCATGCTCGGTAGCCTAAGAGATTTGCTGCCCATTGTCGTTGTTATTGCATTCTTTCAGCTGGTGGTGCTGCAAGAGCCACTCCCAAATCTATTTTCAATCTTAAGTGGTCTGTTACTCGTTGTACTGGGGTTGACCTTTTTTATTTTTGGATTGGAAATGGGGCTCTTTCCTATTGGTGAGTCGATGGCACAGGCGTTTGCTCGCAAGGGTAGCGTCATGTGGCTGTTGATTTTTGCGTTCTGTTTGGGTTTTGGCACCACTATCGCTGAACCCGCATTGACAGCGGTCGCTGATGAGGCTGCAGAAGTCGCAGCAGAAGGTGGGGTGATTCCTAATTCTAACCAAGAGATGGAAGAGTATGCCAACGGCCTTCGTGTCACAGTAGCTCTCTCTGTTGGACTAGCGATCGTGCTTGGCGTGCTGCGTATCCTGAAAGGTTGGCCGATCCATTTCATGATCATTGGCGGCTATGTGGGCGTCGTCATTCTGACAGCATTTGCACCAGAAAACATAATCGGTATCGCTTATGACTCGGGTGGGGTAACCACATCAACTATTACCGTCCCTCTTGTAACAGCGTTAGGGGTTGGGCTGGCTTCTTCGATAAAAGGCCGTAACCCTATGATTGATGGCTTTGGTCTGATTGCCTTCGCCTCTCTACTGCCAATGATGTTTGTGATGGTATATGGGATGGTGATCGCATGATGAGTCTGAATCTATTTTTCGATACATTCTTAGGCACTGTGACAGATGTGATCCCGATTGCCGCTATCATTTTCGGCTTTCAGTTGGCCGTTCTCCGTAAGCCGGTTACCAATCTGATGAGAGTCATTCTTGGCTTTTTCTACGTCATACTGGGTTTAACGCTCTTTTTAATGGGGCTAGAACTTGCCTTGTTCCCATTGGGAGAGACGATGGCAATGCAGCTGACGGCTCCAGACTTTTTAAGTAACTTTAAATTCAGTGATGGTCAGCAGCTTGGCTGGTTCGACTATTATTGGGTCTATCTTTTCGCTTTCTTTATCGGCTTTAGTACCACGATAGCCGAGCCTTCACTTATCGCTGTTGCAATTAAGGCGAATCAGGTCTCTGGTGGCAGTATTAGCGTCAATGGGTTACGTATTGCCGTCGCGTTAGGGGTGGCTATTGGTATCTCTTTAGGGAGCTATCGGATTGTCGCGGGCGATCCTATTCATTACTACATTATCTGTGGCTATGTGGTGGTGGTCATTCAGACATTTTATGCACCGAAGCTGATTGTGCCCCTGGCATATGATTCAGGAGGTGTAACGACATCCACGGTTACAGTACCTTTGGTTACCGCATTAGGGCTCGGTTTGGCTTCGACTGTGCCTGGTCGAAACCCCGTTATAGACGGCTTTGGTTTGATCGCCTTTGCCAGCCTCTTCCCCATTATTTCTGTCATGTGTTACGCACAAATCACTCAATGGCTCAATCAATCACAGCAGACAGAACCTGAGAAAGCTCAGCCACAAGAAATTCAACCACAAGAATATAAGGAGCAGTAGATGCGTTTCAAACTCATTTTAGCCTTTGTTGAAGACAGTAAGACGGACATCGTTCTTGATGCGGCGCGCGGTGCTGGGGCGACAGGCGCAACGGTGATCAGCAATGCTCGTGGAGAAGGGCTTAATCAAAAGCGAACATTTTTTGGGTTAACGCTAGAGGTTCAGAAAGACGTACTTTTATTTGTCGTTGAGGAGCACTTGTCTCGCCATATTCTAGAAACCATCAGTGAGGTGGGCGAATTCGACCAAGAATCGGGACAGGGGATTGCGGTACAGATCGACGTTGAGGATGCCGTCGGCGTAGCCCACCAAGTTGAAACATTAACCAAGGTTGTTGAGGACAAGCTATGAGCGAACAACAAACAATGTGCGTCGCTGACGTAATGGCGAATACCTACATTATTGTGGATGGACTGATCACCGTTGATGAAGCGATCAGGTTAGCTAGGCAGCATCAGGTCAAAGCGCTCATCGTTGATAAACGTCACGATGGTGATGAGTACGGTATTGTGTTGATGAATGATATTGCTAAACAGGTCTTGGCCAAGAATCGAGCGCCGCAACGGACTAATATCTACGAAATCATGACTAAGCCTGCGTTGAGTGTATCAGCGGATATGAATGTTAAGTATTGCGCTCGATTGTTTGAACGTTTCGGTGTGAGCCGAGCTCCGGTAATTCAAGAGGGAAAAATAATCGGCATGGTCAGTTACAATAATATCGTGATAAATGGCATGGCGAAGGATGACGTGAAGTAAGTGTAACCGTACAATAGGCCCATAGTTTTTATGGAGATGTGCGCGTGAAATTATTTTTTGCTTCAGACTTACATGGTTCGCTACCAGCGACTGAAAAAGTGCTAAAGCTATACAAGGCATCCGGTGCCCAATACTTAGTGCTATTGGGCGATACCCTAAACCATGGGCCAAGAAACCCAGTTCCTGAAGGTTACAATCCTCCAGCTGTTGCGGATAAATTAAATGAGTTTGCTTCGCAGATTATTGCAGTACGAGGTAACTGTGACAGTGAAGTGGATCAGATGCTGCTTTCTTTCCCTATGATGATGGATTACTCGTGGGTGTTGTTGCCTACTGGACAGCGTATCTTTCTGACCCATGGTCATCTGTATAACACCAACAAGCGTCCGCCATTGAATTCAGGTGACGTTATTGCTCATGGCCATACTCATATCCCAGTTGCAGAGTACCAAGATGAAATTTTCATCTTTAATCCAAGCTCTGTCACCTTTCCTCGTGATGGCCACCCAGCCAGTTATGGTCTCTATGAGAACGGATTGTTTTCGGTCGTGAGTTTCGATGGCGAAGTGTTGAAAAGCGGCGCTCTGTAAGAGAATCCGCTTTTAAGCCACTTTATAACCCAGTCTGAAACACAGGGTCTGAGATTATTTTGAATCGACGTGGCCCAAATCTCGCTCTGGAGCAATAATATTACGAACTCTCTGTTTGAGTATTTTTGCTTCAGGGAACCCACCTTCGGCTTTTCTGTCCCAGATTTGTACTCCATTACAAAAAATCTCGAATCGACCACCTGTATCTGGACAAAGCGTTACTGCGCCAAGCTCTTCACTAAAGGTGTGCAGAAGCTCTTGAGATAACCAGCTAGCGCGCAACATCCAATTACACTGGCGGCAGTAATAGATAGTGACTGTTGGCTTATCAGAAGCTTGATTAAGAGTAGATTGTTCCATGTCGTGTTCTCTCATCGATGGTATGGATTCGTTCGTTTTACCAAATATACAGTCATAGATAGCAAAAAGGGGCGTCATGCCCCTTTTTTATCGTAATTATTGAGTGACTTAGTTAGAAAACAATACTGTAGAACCGTGGTTCAAGCTAGTTAATAACAGTGCCTTTGGATTTACGATATCAATTCTTCTACTTTGCTCAGCATCCATTTTGATGACTTGAGTGATCAAATCCAGCTGCTGTTGTGAGAAGTCTTGGCGCTGCGCCGAAGTCACATCTTTAAACTCAGTTGGTGATACTAGTAAGTAGTTGTCGTTGATGTCCCACTGTCCAGTCTCTGAAATGTTGATGACATTGGCAGGTGCGGTTTCTGTGCCGTACAGTCTAACAATCGACATTCTTAGATATGTACCGTTTGGTAGATACTTAGCATTTGAAGATAGCTCTACCTTACGCAGTGGACCTATTGTGTCTTCTTGCTTGTTTTCAGTAATGAGAGTCACCATCTTTGACTGCCACTCATGTGCAGTTAAAAGGCGCTCAACCTTGGCATCGCTGCCCCAATACAACCAACCGCTGAATAGTGCAGAAGCTACGAGTAACGCGAGTGAGATTTTTAATTTCATATTACTGGTCACCCTTACAAATTTCACTTAGGTCAGTTTGGTTAGCGTAAAGTCTTAGTGTGATGTTCTCACTTGAGTACTCTTGCGCATGGATGTAGTTAAGAGCCAAGTTATTGGTTTGGCCGCCAGTCGCAATGATCTGTGTCGGCTTGAGCTGACCACCATGCTCTGCATTGTAGTGCGTGACACATTTTTCAATCGCAGGAATCCAGCCCGATAAATCTGGGTGATTAATTGGTGATTGGATCTGAACGCCGTCTACTTCTGTCAATGTTCTGAACTCAGACTCAGCAGGATTCGTGAAAGTTACTACCAAGATCGGCAGTAGAATCGCTAGGAAGCACAGTGCGCGATATAGCCATTTATTTTCAGCAGGTGAAGCTGCATTAGCGTTAGCACTTTGGCTAGGAATTTCAGGCTTAGCGGCTGGCGTTGGAGAGGCTATTGGCTCAACAGGTGCTGCTTCAACGGCCTCTTCAACTGGAGTTTGTGTCGAACTCACTGCTTCCGCTGCAACCTCTTGTTTTTCCATTAAAGCGGTTTGATCGCTTGATGAAAACGGCGCTGAACGTTCTACGGTAGCAATAAACTGGTAACCGCGCTTTGGCACAGTTTTTACAAACTCAGGGGATTTGGTTGAGTCTTTGAGCATTTTACGCAGCGTAGAGATTGCTTGAGTTAGGCTTGAGTCATCAACCTCGAAACCTTGGTCACGCCATACGTATTCGTGAAGTTCGTTTCGAGTGATCACTTCATTCGGTCTTTCTGAAAGCATAAGGAGAATGCGGCTTTCATTGCTGCCTAAACGAACGATCTCGCCTTCGTTGGTCTGATCAACGAGGGAATTACTATTAGGGTCAAATACAAATCGCTGCGCGAGAATAAACTTTGTGCCGATATTGCTCATTGAACTCTTCTATGTTTTTGAGTGGTTTTTTGGATGCGAAATAGACAAATTGCGAAGGAATTCAGCTTCAATTCCATCTAAATCATGATTCTTTTATGTTCTTTTATATTTATGATCCTTAGCATAATAAAAACAGATCAAAAAAACAGTGTTTTTATGATTTTTGACCTTGAATTTACAATTGTCATCCTCATGTTAATGAACATGCTGGGGGGACAAACAGAACATCCTTCCGATTTTGACGTTTAAAGTATAGATGTTTTGGAGTAAAAATGAGCGAAACAGCAACGCAAAATAAAGAGACTCGTGGCTTTCAATCAGAAGTTAAGCAGTTGCTTCACTTGATGATTCACTCACTATATTCAAACAAAGAGATCTTCCTTCGTGAACTGATCTCAAATGCATCTGACGCTGCAGACAAGCTGCGTTTCCAAGCATTATCAAACGGTGATTTGTACCAAGGCGATGCTGATCTTGGCGTGAAGCTTTCTTTCGATGCTGACGCAAATACCCTAACCATCTCTGATAATGGTATTGGTATGAGCCGCGAAGATGTGATCGAGCATTTAGGTACGATTGCAAAATCAGGCACGGCAGACTTTTTCTCTAAGCTTTCTGAAGACCAAAGCAAAGACTCTCAGTTGATTGGTCAATTTGGTGTTGGCTTTTACTCGGCATTTATCGTTGCGGACGCAGTAACTGTCCGTACTCGCGCTGCTGGCCTAGCGAACGACGAAGCGGTTCAATGGCACTCTGCGGGTGAAGGTGAGTACACAATTGAGACCATCTCAAAAGAGTCTCGCGGTACTGACATCATCCTTCACATGCGCGACGAAGGTAAAGAATTCCTAAATGAATGGCGTCTACGCGATGTAATCAGCAAATACTCTGACCATATCGGCATCCCAGTTTCGATTCTAACCGCAGTCAAAGATGACGAAGGTAAAGACACCGAAGAGAAGAAGTGGGAGCAAATCAACAAAGCTCAAGCTCTATGGACTCGCAATAAGTCAGACATTACTAAAGAAGAGTACCAAGAGTTCTACAAGCATGTTTCTCACGACTTTGCTGACGCTCTCACTTGGAGCCACAACAAAGTAGAAGGTAAGAACGACTACACAAGCCTGCTTTACATCCCATCGAAAGCACCATGGGATATGATGAACCGCGATCATAAGAGTGGTTTAAAGCTATACGTACAGCGTGTATTCATCATGGATGACGCTGAGCAGTTCATGCCATCTTACATGCGTTTTGTACGCGGCTTGATTGACTCGAATGACCTACCTTTGAATGTTTCTCGTGAAATCCTACAAGACAACAAGGTAACTCAGTCTCTACGTGGCGCATGTACTAAGCGCGTACTGACGATGCTTGAGCGTATGGCGAAGAACGATAACGACAAGTATCTAGAGTTCTGGAAAGAGTTTGGCCTAGTAATGAAAGAAGGCCCAGCAGAAGACATGGCAAACAAAGAGAAGATTGCCGGCCTACTGCGCTTTGCTTCAACGGAAGTGGACTCTTCTGAACAGGCAATCAGCCTAGCGTCTTACGTTGAGCGTATGAAAGAAGGTCAAGATAAGATCTACTACTTGACGGCAGACAGCTACACAGCAGCGAAGAACAGTCCTCACCTAGAGCAATTTAAAGCGAAAGGGATTGAGGTGGTACTGATGTTTGATCGTATCGACGAATTCTTGATGAACTACCTAACTGAATTCGACGGTAAGCAGTTCCAATCTATCACTAAGGCTGGCCTAGATCTAAGCAAGTTCGAAGGTGAAGAAGAGAAAGAGAAGCAGAAAGAGACAGAAGAAGAGTTCAAGTCTGTTATCGAGCGCACTCAATCTTACCTAGGTGATCGTGTTAAAGAGGTTCGTACAACGTTCAAGCTGGCAAACACACCTGCAGTTGTTGTTACCGATGATTTCGAAATGGGTACGCAAATGGCGAAGCTTCTTGAAGCTGCTGGTCAGGCGGCACCTGAAGTGAAATACATTTTCGAGATTAACCCTGAACATGCGCTTGTTAAGCAAATGGCTGATGAAGCGGACGAACAAGCGTTTGGTCGCTGGGTTGAGCTTCTACTTGGTCAAGCAATGTTGGCAGAGAAGGGCTCAATGGAAGATCCATCACAGTTCTTGGGTGCAATCAATGAACTGTTGTCGAAACGCTAAGCTTTCGACTTTGGGCTAAAAATTTAATTGTATTAAAAAGCTCGCAAATGCGGGCTTTTTTAATGAACGTCGTTGAACGGTCGTCATTAGGTTAAAAAATAGCAAGGAGCGGGGCATCGATCTTCAACCTTACATTCTTTAGTCTTAAATTCAGCCATAATGAATATTAATGTGGTAGAATGCTCGACCTAATCGGGTAGCAATCGTTAAATTGGTTTCTACCTGTATGATTTTCAAACGTTATACCGAAACTTACCGTTGTGCTTATTTTTGCAGTTTTTGAACTCTATTCGTCAACTGTGAAATCAAATAGTGAGCTTCGGTATAAATCATAATTTTATAAGAGGATTAAACATGCGCATCATTCTTCTAGGTGCTCCTGGCGCGGGTAAAGGCACTCAAGCAAACTTCATCATGAACAAATTTGGTATCCCTCAAATTTCAACTGGTGACATGCTACGTGCTGCTATCAAAGCGGGTACTGAGCTTGGTAAGCAAGCTAAATCAGTAATCGACGCTGGTCAGCTAGTTTCTGATGAAATTATCCTTGGTCTAATCAAAGAGCGTATCGCTCAAGATGACTGCGAAAAAGGTTTCCTACTTGACGGTTTCCCACGCACAATCCCACAAGCTGATGGCCTAAAAGAGATGGGTATCGCTGTAGATTACGTTGTTGAATTCGACGTAGCTGATGATGTGATTGTTGAGCGTATGGCTGGTCGTCGTGCTCACCTTCCTTCTGGCCGTACATACCACGTTGTGTACAACCCGCCTAAAGAAGAAGGTAAAGATGACGTAACTGGTGAAGAGCTAGTTGTACGTGATGACGACAAAGAAGAAACAGTTCGTGCTCGTCTAGGTGTTTACCATGAGCAAACAGCACCACTTATCGCTTACTACGGTAAAGAAGCTGAAGCGGGTAACACTAAGTACCTTAAATTCGACGGTACTAAGCAAGTTGCTGAAGTTAGTGCAGAACTTGAGAAAGCACTAGCATAATTGGCTAACAGCCAGTTTTATAATTTGATATATTGGAAGCGACCGGTTAGGTCGCTTTTTTTATATTGATGCTCAGTCAGGTTCGATTATGTAATCGCTAAAGTGGTTGTTAGATTACACAAAACGAGCTGGGAATCTGAATAGGCATATCAAGGTGATCCCAAGAGTAACTGGCTGAGTATAAAGCTTTCCAAATTTCATTAATGGTCTCAGGTATCTATGGAAAATAAAAAGAAGCAGGGTGTGTTGTTGGTGAACTTAGGGACACCTGATGCAGCAACTCCTGCAGCTGTGCGCCGTTTTTTAAGCGAATTTCTGCATGACAAGCGAGTTGTGAGCCTCACTCGCTGGCTTTGGTGCCCGATTCTTCATGGCGTGATCTTACCAATCCGCTCACCTAAAGTTGCAAAGCTCTACCAATCTGTATGGATGGACCAAGGGTCGCCTTTGTTGGTTTACTCCCAACGTCAGGTCGCTAAGCTACAAGATAAATTGCAGATGCCAGTCGCGCTTGGTATGACTTATGGCAACCCAAGCCTAAAATCAGGTATTGAAGCCTTGATGGCGCAAGGTGTCGAAGAGGTCATTGTATTGCCACTTTACCCTCAATATTCTGGTACAACGACAGCTGCTGTTTCTGACGGACTGACCAAAGCGTTCAAGCAACTGCCAGTGATACCGGGCTACCGATTTATCCGTGATTACTACAGTCACCCAAGCTACGTTAAAGCTCTGGCTGAGAGTGTGAGAAAGCATTGGCGTGAAAATGGGCAAGGTGACCATCTTGTTTGTTCTTTCCACGGTATTCCGAAGCGTTTGGCTGACCAAGGCGACATTTATCCTCAACATTGTGAGCAAACAACCGAGTTGTTAGCTCAAGAGCTTGGTTTGTCTGTAGACAAGATTACCATGACGTATCAGTCGCGCTTTGGTCGTGAAGAGTGGCTTAAGCCATATACCGACGAAACGTTAGAAGAGTTGCCAAAGCAAGGTATTAAGAAGCTCGACATTATGGCTCCAGCGTTTTCTGTAGATTGCTTGGAAACATTGGAAGAGATCTCTGATCAATGTAAAGAGACTTTCATTGAAGCTGGTGGCGAAGCCTTCAGTTACATTAAGTGTCTCAACGACAATGATGAACATATCCAAATGATGGCAGAACTCGTCGAGATGCATCGATAGTTAAACGGCATTATTGAAAAACAGAAAAGGAGTGACTCACAGAGCCACTCCTTTTTATTTATCTTCTGTTTGTTGAGTCTAGTATTAAGCTAGCGAAGTTTGTGCACTAGTCTCTTCTGACTCGGTATTCACAGGGTTGCCTTCGACACCATGCATCCACGCAACCAGCTTATTCGCACAAAGAAGTAGAATCACACCGCTAATCGTTGCTGAGATAGCAATACCACTAAAGATAGCCATTGCACCTAGCTCACCGACGTGAGAACCCACTAGACCAGCTACATAGTTTGCGATCGCATTGAAACCGAACCATGCACCCATCATCAAAGAAGCGAGGCGAAGAGGAGCCAGTTTCGTTACTAGTGATAGCCCAATCGGCGATAGGCACAACTCACCAAGAGTATGGAAGAAGAACGCGCCAACTAACCATAGCATTGAGGTCTTAACGCTCAGATCGCCACCTTGTTCCATAACAGCACCGATCATACAAACGAAGCCAAGAGCTAAGAAGAATAGTGCCATAGCAAACTTGACTGGTGAGTTTGGTTCACGCTTGCCTAGTTTCACCCAAAATGCAGCGATAATTGGTGCTAGCGTAATAATGAAGAATGGGTTTAGAGATTGGAACCAAGCAGCTGGTACCTCAAAATCGCCAATCATACGGTCAGTGTATTGCTGAGTGTAAATGTTCATTAGTCCGCCCGCTTGTTCAAAGCCAGCCCAGAAAACAATCACGAACAGACCCATGATCAAAATAACTTTTAGTCGATCGAACTCTTCTTTGGTCAGTGGCGCTTTTTCTTTCGATTTGCTTAGCGCTTTTGCACGAGCAGCCGCTGGTACGGAGCCGATATCGCCTAACCAAGATTGGGCCATTGTCATTTGCATAACAAGGCTGATGACCATACCGATACCTGCAGCAAGGAAACCGGCTTTCCAACCATATGAATCCACAGCCGCACCAGAAATTAGACCACCCAGCAGTGCTCCTAGGTTGATGCCCATGTAGAAAATAGTAAATGCGCCGTCACGACGGTTGTCACCTTCTTGATAAAGGTCGCCAACCATAGTTGAGATGTTTGGCTTGAACATGCCGTTACCGCTGATCAGCAGAGCCAAGCCAAGGTAAAGTGCGCTCACCTGGTCCAATCCCATAAAGCCGTTAGGTAGTGCTAAAGTGAATTGGCCCAATGCCATCAACACGCCGCCAATGAGAATAGATTTACGTTGACCTAGGTAGTTGTCTGCAATCCAACCACCAATAAGTGGGGTAATGTAAACAAGACCGGTGTAGATACCATAAAGATCCAGTGCATCTTTGGTTGACCAACCTAGACCGCCATTGATGGTGGTATCTGTTAAAAATAGAACAAGGATGGCACGCATTGCATAGTAGGAGAAGCGCTCCCACAGCTCTGTACTAAAGAGTAGAAACAGCCCTCTTGGATGGCCGAAGATGTTGTGTGTGTTTGGCATAAGTTTTACTAATTTTAGATATTAAAAGATTTTATAGTCACTCATGTATACATACCCAGATAAAAAGCTGCAATAGGGTGTTTTTATAGTGATGACAATTAAAATTTGTTAAGTAGATGATTTAGTTTGGTTTTATTGGAAATGTTGGACGGTATTTATGTGCTGCAAACTAATTTTCCATTATTGAACAAGGTGTTATTGATGGCTTTTTAGCTTGTAAGTAACAATTTGTGATTTGTAAGCGTATGTATTTTGCTCTGTATTTTTAGGTACGCTTTACTGTATAGTTAGGGTTGTGGTTATCGATAAAGTTATTTTTGTTGATTAATTGGTCTATTCCGCAATATTTGTTAGCGATAGGCAATTCATGTCATTAACGTGAGTTAATCCGAATTTGGCTATGTTAAGATGTAAAAAAAATACAAAATGGCTAGGAAAATGAAACGTTGGTATCTACTTTACTGTAAGCGAGGAGAGCAACTCCGAGCGAAGCAGCATATGGAAAATCAGGGGGTAGAGTGTTTCTATCCTCAACTTGAAGTCGAAAAAGTTGTTAGAGGAAAAAAGAAGCGTGTCAAAGAGCCGCTGTTTCCTTCTTACATTTTTGTTCGATTTGACTATGAACAGGGCCCAAGCTTTACTACGTTGCGTTCAACACGAGGCGTGGTGGATTTCATAAAATTTGGCGCGATGCCACATGAGGTCCAAGGTGATCTGATTTACGAACTGAAGCAGATTGAACGAGAGTGTCAGGGCTACCCAGTGGATGATTGTCCGCAGTTGTGTCCAGACTATCAAGCAGGTGATGTGGTTGAGATCTGCAGTGGTCAGTTTGCAGGTATCAAGGCGGTTTACCATGAAAAAGATGGTGAAGCACGCTCCATAATGCTGGTACAGATGATCAGTCAAGTGGTTCCGGTGAGCATTGAGAATGCAGCACTAGCAGCGCGTATCTAATCTGACTTTCGAATCATTGGATAATAAAAAAAGGCGCTATGAGCGCCTTTTTTGATTTTCTAGAATGCTGGTTTCTAGTAAGAGTCGTTGTGAACTGCTTTAACAGCACGACCTGAAGGATCAGCATTGTTCTTAAATGACTCATCCCACTCAATCGCTTTCGCAGATGAACATGCTACAGATGGACCACCAGGTACACACTCTGCTGCAGACTCTAGCGGGAACAACTCTTCAAAGATCTCACGGTAAGCGTAACCTTCTTTGGTTGTTGGCGTGTTGTATGGGAAACGGAATTTCGCTGTTTCCATTTGCTGGTCGGTTACTTTCGCTTCCGCTGTTGCTTTCAGAGTATCGATCCAATCGTAGCCTACACCATCTGAGAACTGCTCTTTCTGACGCCAAGCGATAGAATCTGGTAGGTAGTGTTCAAAACACTCACGTAGGATGTGTTTTTCCATCTTACCGTTACCACACATCTTATCTTCTGGGTTTAGACGCATTGCAACATCAATGAATTCTTTATCTAAGAAAGGTACACGACCTTCAACACCCCAAGCTGCTAGAGATTTGTTAGCACGAGCACAGTCAAACATGTTCAGAGCTAGAAGCTTACGTACTGTCTCTTCATGGAACTCTTTTGCGTTTGGTGCTTTGTGGAAGTACAAGTAGCCACCGAAGATCTCATCCGCACCCTCACCAGAAAGTACCATCTTGATACCCATCGCTTTGATCTTACGAGCAAGTAGGTACATTGGAGTAGATGCACGGATGGTGGTCACATCGTAAGTTTCAATGTGGTAGATAACATCGCGAATCGCATCTAAACCTTCTTGGATTGTGTAGGTCATTTCGTGGTGAACCGTACCAATCTTGTCAGCAACTTCACGAGCAGCGACTAAGTCAGGCGCGCCTTCAAGGCCAACAGCGAAAGAGTGCAGTTGTGGCCACCAAGCTTCAGACTGCTCATCGTCTTCGATACGCATTGCCGCAAAGCGCTTCGCTACTGCAGATGTGATAGATGAGTCCAAGCCGCCGGATAGAAGTACACCGTAAGGAACGTCAGTCATTAGTTGGCGTTTAACCGCAGCTTCTAACGCTTCTGTCAGCTCTTCCTTGCTGGTTGAGTTACCTTGTACCGCTGCGTATTCGTTCCAGTCACGAACGTAGTAGCGTTGAGGTTCAGCATCTTTTGAACCGTATGAACAACCAGGAGGGAATTCGCTCACTGTTTTACATACTGGCACTAGTGCCTTCATTTCTGAAGCAACGTAGTAGTTACCGTGCTCATCGTAACCTTGGTATAGAGGGATGATACCGATGTGGTCACGACCAACTAGGTATTCGTCTTTCTCTTCATCGTACAGTACGAATGCAAAAATACCGTTTAGCTCCTCAAGCAGGTCTGCACCTAGCTCTTGGTATAGTGCCAAGATTACTTCACAGTCAGAATCCGTTTGGAATTCGTATTTATCTTGGTAACGAGCGCGAAGTTCTTTGTGGTTATAAATTTCGCCGTTTACCGCCAGGATGTGTTTTTTGTCTTGGCTGTATAGAGGCTGTGCACCGCTATTTAGGCCGACGATAGCTAGACGCTCGTGAGCAAGAATTGCTTTATCGCTTGCGTAAATACCAGACCAGTCTGGGCCACGGTGGCGGAGTTTTTTAGACATCTCTAGAGCAACAGGGCGAAGTGCTGCAGCATCACTTTTAATATCAAGAATGCCAAATACTGAACACATAGAACTTCCTTTCAAATCATTTCCAAATCAACTGCATTCAATTTGCCATTCTGGTTAAAAAATGCAACCGGGTATGATGAAAAAAATTATATAAAGAGGGTTCTATTAAAAAATATTTAATTTAAGTGAGGTTTTGATTGATGGGGTTTAAATATGGTGTGATTTTTAGCCACTCCTCTCAAATTATCGACAATATTTGATCGAAAATAAGAGGGAGTGGCTGGAGTCAAAGACTACATTTTCATGATGTTAGGGTTGAGTTGCTCGCATACGTGACGTGCAAAACCGCTACCCGCTTCGCTATAAATGTTGAATGCAGCGTCAACGCCGTTTTCTTTAAGCGTTTCTAACTGATCTGAATATTCGGCGATAGCAGCAATTTGACCTTTAAAGCTACGCGCTTTGAGTTGTTCTAGAGCTGTTTGGTTACCTTGGTGATGAGGCATCGCCAGGATAACCAGCTTCACATTCGCGGTATCTAAGATGCGTTCCCAAAAATCCGGGTCGGTTGCGTCGCCTGAGATAACGTTGCGGCCTTGGCTACGATGGCTATGAGCTGCATCTTCTCTTACTTCTACCCCTAGGCTGACTTTTCCGTAACGAGCGCGGAGTTCATCATAAGCACCGGTACCGATTCGACCCATGCCAAGAATCAATACTTGGGCATGCCCTGGGTCAATTCGCTTGTCACGCTGATTGAGCTTTTCTGCCGCGTGCTCTTTTAGCCACTTACCAGACTGTTGATACAGTTTATGTCCAGCGCGATTGAGTGGCGCTGCAATCAAGAAAGAGAGAGATACAGCAATTGCGACTGCGACCAAGATATCGCCAGACATCCATCCCATCTTAAATGCAAGACCACCAACGATCAGGCCGAATTCGCTGAAGTTGAATAGAGAAAGCGACGCAAGTAGCGAGGTGCGGACGCGAAATTTGAAGAAGTTGAGTACCCAGAAGTAGAGGAAGCCTTTAACTGGCAATAGCAGTAAGAACAAGATTGCCAGCATAAAGCCTTGAATAGTTGGCTGCTCAGACAGACCGATATTGAGGAAGAAGCAAACTAAGAATAGCTCTTTTAGATTAAATAGAGATTTGGACAGTTCTGATGCTTTTGAGTGTCCGGCAAGCAGCATACCCAAAATAAGTGCGCCAAGGTCTGCCTTTACACCAACAAGATCAAACAAGCCAGCACCAACGACGAGGGCGAAGAAGATACCAAACAGCACCAACATTTCGCCGTGGCCTACCCAGTCGAGTACTTTGTAGAAGAGTGGGCGCAGTAGAGGAAGTGCAAATAGGGCAATGGCATACCATTCAGGGATCTTACCGGTAGAAGCCGTTAGGAATACCACTGCGAAGATATCTTGCATAACCAAGATGCCGATCGCCAGAGTACCGTAGGTGGCATTCATTTCACCTTTCTCTTGAAGGGTTTTGACTGCAAAAACCGTACTAGAGAAGGAGAGGGCAAAACCTAATAAGATGATCTGTTCGTTCGACATTGCCGCAAGGGAAGAGATCCCAAGTAGTTTAAAGCCAAACAGAGCCAGTGCAAAAAAGAGGGTAGAAAGCAGGTTATGCACTGTTGCGCCAGCCCAGATCTCTTTGGATAGCAAGGTTTTGATATCTAGCTTAAGGCCAATCGTAAATAACAACAGGGTTACGCCGAGGTCGGCAAGAGTCACGATGGTGTCATTACTTTCAAAACCAAACGCGTTAAGCGCAAAGCCAGCAATGAGGAAGCCAACGAGTGGGGGAAGTTGACACTTTAAAGAGATAAAGCCTGCAATAAATGCAGCGGATAATAATATAAGTTCCATAACTTGTAGTTGTTGTTCCCTAGCTTATAAAAACGGGCCGTGTTTATCCAAACACGGC
>NZ_JAHGAN010000053.1:0-2220 GCF_030248625.1 Vibrio sp. D420a
AATCACCGCTCCATCTACACTTTGCGCTGTCATTACATCAATGGTGTTGGTAGTAACAGTTCCGTCAGCCAAATTTGGCTCGGTGATATCGAGCGTACCATTAGCCATGATTTGCACGTCATCACCAATGGTAACTGACAGTCGCGACATCAGTGAGTCATCACCATCAGAGTCCACCGCGTAGACAGGCAAATCGAAGGTCAGCTCGTTATTATCTAATCCATCGGCATGATCTAACGCTTCAAGCAGAGTGAAGGTGTATTCGCCAAGAGTTGTTTCTGAGAAGTTCAAGGTAAATACTGGAACTTCCGTGCCGCCGTCATCGATAAAGCCGACATAATTGCCGGAACCGGCTGGGTCTTCTTTTAGCTCAACCGTAATGCTATTCGAGGTTAGCGTGCCACCAACATTGAACTCTGTTGGCTCAAGTCGGAACTTCTCAACATCATCACTCTGATTGGTGAACGAGATGATTTCAGTTTGGCTAACCGCACTGCCACTTGGCGTTGAACCATCGGCAAGCTGCGTTTCAGACAATGATACGCTTGGTACCGACTCGATGGTTGGGATATCGCCATCAGTAATGGTCAGAACAACCGTTGCGGTTTCCACGTCCACATCGCCATCACTAGACGTCACCACAATCGATTTCACGATTGGACCAGATTCATGGTCGAGGTTGCGGCTTGGTTCAAAACGTACGTCACCCTCTAGTGTGATAAACAGTGAACCTTCAGTGAAAATAAACTCTTGTTCGCCCGTGTCAGTTTGGTCTAGCAACAACGGAGTGCCGCCGTCGTAGGTGAACTGAGTAATTGTGGCACCATCTGCACTCTGCTCTGGCATCACATCAATTGTGGTTGTGGTTACCACCCCAGCAGCCAGATCGGCGACTGTCGGCTCTTCAATGGTCAAGACGCCATTGCTCATGCCTTGAACATCATCTTCAATCGTCACGGTGAGTGACGACATTGCCGAATCATCACCATCGCTATCAACCACATAAACAGGTAAGTCGAAGCTTAGGCTGTTGTTGTCTAAACCATCTTCATGGTCAAGCGCTTCAAGCAGTGTGAAGGTGTATTGGCCTAGATTCGAATCAGAGAAACTGACGGTAAAGACATTGGTTTCGACATCCGATGCATCTTTAATAAAGCCGATGTAATCGCCAGCACTGTTAGGATCTTCTTTGATCTGCACCGCTAAGTTATTTGACGTCAGCTCGCCAAGCGTATTGAACTGCGTTGGTTCGATACGGAAAGAGACCACATCATCGCTTTGGTTCGTGAATTGAATGACCTTGGTATCGCTAACAGCAGCAACTGTTGGGTCAGAACCACCTGTAAGGTTTGATTCAGAGAGTGAGATTGGCGGGATCACATCTATGGTTGGAATATCGCCATCAGTAATGGTCAGCGTCACTGTCGAGGTAAGAACGTCGTCATCACCATCGCTCGAGGTCACCACAATGCTCTTAACAATATCACCCGCCGAGTGGTCTAAATCTCGATTTGGCTCAAAACGTACTTCACCTTGAGTGGTGATGAACAACGAGCCTTCAGTGAAGGTAAACTCTTGCTCAGAGCTATTCGTTTGGTCGAGTGTGTAAGCCGTGCCGTCATAAGTGAACTGAGTGACACTGGCACCATCAGCACTGGCGCTAGTAAGCACATCGTAGACAGACGTCGTAGGAGTCCCCGCGGCCAAATCAGCGACCGTTGGCTCCTCAATACTAATCGTAGCCCCAGCCATCACTTGAACATCATCAGTGATGGTCACTGAAAGTGGTGATATTAATGAGTCATCGCCATCGGTATCGACTGCGTAAACTGGTAAGCTGAATGTCAGATCGTTATTGCCTCTCCCCGCTACATGATCTATCGCTTCTAATAACGTAAATGTGTATTGGCCGAGAGTCGTAGCGCTAAAGCTTAGCGTAAAGATTGGTGTTTCAACATTGGTTGCACTGGTCGTAAAACCAATGTAGTTACCTGAGCCTGCCGGATCTTCTTTAAGATCAATCGCAAGACCATCGGATTTCAACGCGTCATCTGTATTGAACTCACTTGGCTCTAGGCGGAACTTCTCTACATCATCACTTTGGTGGGTGAACGAGATGGTTTCTGTTTGGCTTACCGCCCCCATGATTGGAGAAGAGCCATCTGCAAGTCCTGCCTCCGCTAGAGTGACACTTGGAACAGATTCAATAGTCGGGATATC
>NZ_JAHGAN010000054.1:0-57586 GCF_030248625.1 Vibrio sp. D420a
ATATTGGGATTTAATAGGTTTCATCAAGAAACAACAGTCCATTGTGCGCCAATGATATTTCTCCTGGCCTTGGCACAGAGCCTCCCCCCACCAATGCCGCCATCGAGCTTGAATGATGCGGGGAACGAAATGGACGCTGCTTCCAGTTGTATTGATTGATCTCTTGCTGGGTGAGTGACGCGACGGAAGCCGTCTCCATCGCTTCGTCATCACTCATCTCAGGCAGTAAATCACAAAGGCGTGAGGCAAGCATGGTCTTGCCCGTACCGGGTGGACCTAAAAACAGTAAGTTATGATTGCCAGCCGCCGCGATCTCTAACGCTCGTTTGCCTTGCTGCTGACCAATAATATCTTGCAGGTCTCGAGTCATGTGCTCTTGAGAGAGAGGCTCAGAGACATCGTTTAAGTTCAATGTACTTTGACCACAAAGGTAGCCGCACACCTCGAGCAGTGTTTGGGCGGACTTATGCTCCCCTTGTCCAACCAAAGCAGCTTGCTCACCGTTATCATGCGGGACCACCAGAGCGCGATTCGCCTTATCACACGCCAAGGTTGCGGGTAATACGCCTTTGACTGTACGCAATTCACCAGACAGAGCGAGCTCACCAATGAACTCGTGACTCAAAACTTTGCTTTCTGGCAATTGCTCAGAGGCGACCAAAATGCCAAGGGCAATCGGCAGATCGAAGCGCCCTCCCTCTTTCGGAAGATCGGCAGGAGCTAGGTTGACCGTGATACGCTTAGCTGGAAATTCAAATCTTGAATTGATGATTGCACTGCGCACGCGATCTTTAGACTCTTTGACCGTTGTCTCTGGTAATCCGACCAAAGAGAACCCTGGCATCCCGTTGCTGATATGCACCTCGACAGTGACCGCAGGTGCTTCGACACCGACGCTGGCGCGACTATGAATGATTGCGAGTCCCATAGCTTTCCTTTGTTATTGATTTAAAAGTATTCAGCCTGGGTATTCTTTCCTCACCAAAGCCATAAGATTGTTATATAGCTTGGTGGAATTAGTTTTTAATGTGAAAAAAGAATGACATTTTGCTTGTCAGGAAACAGTTTTCTGTGATAACACTAGAGATAGATGGTTTTACATACGACAATCGACGAGAAAGCTCGGATTTTATGACACTAAACACACGCCTATACGCACTGATTAACCTGATTATCGTGGTCATTATTATGACGACGCGGGGGCGTGTGGATAAAAAATAGCCACAAATTTTTAAAACCCCCGCACTGACAAGTCCGGGGGTTTTTTCTAATTTATAGATTCGATTTTTATACTTTGAAGCATTTTCGGCTACGCCGATAGACAGGAAGAATGGGAGCACACGATGTGCAGCAACAAAAAAAATAGTTACCAAAATACCGGTAACCAGGGGGATTTACGATGAAAGGTGCAGAATTAGTCGTATCCGCTTTGAAGCAGCAGGGTATAGACACCGTATTTGGTTATCCAGGTGGTGCCATAATGCCAATCTACGATGCATTGTACGACGGTGGTGTGGAACACATCCTATGTCGTCACGAGCAAGGTGCTGCAATGGCCGCCATAGGGATGGCGAGAGCCACTCAGGATGTTGCAGTATGTATGGCGACCTCTGGTCCTGGCGCCACTAACCTAGTCACCGGCCTTGCCGATGCATTTATGGACTCAATCCCCCTCGTCGCCATTACTGGCCAAGTCGCTAGCTCCCACATTGGTACTGATGCCTTCCAAGAAATGGATGTGATCGGTATGTCTCTCTCTTGTACCAAGCACAGCTACCTTGTTACAGACATTGAAGACCTTGCACCAACCTTAGCAGAGGCCTTTGAAGTGGCTAAAACCGGTCGTCCTGGTCCCGTTATCGTTGATATCGCCAAAGATGTGCAACTTGCAGAAGCTCCTGTAGAAGTTCTTCCTTCTTTCACGCCACCAGCAATACCTGTGGCACCACAAGAAGCGATCGAGACAGCACAACAAGTCCTTTCTCAAGCTACCCGCCCTGTTCTTTACGTTGGTGGTGGTGTTCAACTGGCAAAGGCAACCGACTCTGTTCGTGAGTTCCTGCGTCTTAATCCAATGCCAGCGGTTAGCACATTAAAAGGCTTGGGTACCATCGAGCGTGATGACCCACACTACCTAGGTATGTTAGGTATGCACGGCACTAAAGCGGCTAACTTAGTCGTTCAAGAATCCGACCTACTGATCGTAGTCGGCGCGCGCTTTGATGACCGAGTAACGGGCAAGCTAGATACCTTTGCGCCACACGCAAAAGTCATTCACATCGATATTGATGCGGCAGAGATCCACAAGCTTCGTCATGCACACGCTCCATTGCGTGGTGACATCAACACCATTCTTCCTCAGTTAGAGCTGACTCAAGACATCAGCCCTTGGGTTCACCACTCTGAGAGCTTACGCAGCACGTTCAAGTGGCGCTATGACCACCCTGGTGACCCAATCTTCGCACCACTGCTGCTTAAGCAACTTTCTGACATGATGCCGGATAGCTCAATTGTCTCGACCGACGTTGGTCAACACCAGATGTGGGCTGCACAGCACATTCAACCTCGTCAGCCGCAGAACTTCATCACCTCAGCTGGCTTAGGCACCATGGGCTTTGGTTTGCCTGCAGCGATGGGAGCAGCCGTTGCTCGCCCAGATGATCAATCAATCCTTATCTCAGGTGATGGTTCATTCATGATGAATGTTCAAGAGCTTGGGACACTTAAGCGTCGCCAGATCCCAGTGAAGATGGTGCTACTTAACAACTCGCGCCTTGGTATGGTTCGTCAATGGCAATCGCTGTTCTTCGATGGTCGCCACAGTGAAACGATCCTAGATGACAACCCTGATTTCGTAATGCTCGCGAAAGCCTTCGATATTCCGGGCAAAACCATCACCAAGAAGGAAGAAGTTGAGCCAGCCATCAAAGAGATGCTCGAGAGCAAAACGGCTTACCTTCTGCATGTATTGATCGACGAAGAAGAGAACGTATGGCCACTTGTACCACCTGGTGCATCAAACAGTGATATGTTGGAGAACACGTAACATGGAAAGATATTTACTAGACATCAAAGCTGACGATAAGCCGGTACTATTAGAGCGTGTTCTTCGTGTTATTCGTCACCGTGGCTTCATCGTTAAGCAGGTTGCCGGTACTCAGAACCATGAGAGCAAAATCGCGAGCGTTGAGATCATCGTTGATAGCGACCGCCCTATCTCTTTCTTGGTTAATCAGATTGAAAAGCTATGGGATGTACGCACTGTCGATGTGATCTCCATTAGCCGTAACGAACTACCAAACAATAACTTACAACAAAAGATTGGTGCATAAGGAAGCGCAAACATGACAGCAAAAACAGCAGACTACATTTGGTTTAATGGTGAGATGGTTCCTTGGGCTGAGGCGAACGTTCATGTCTTAACTCACGCTATGCACTACGGTACTTCAGTATTTGAAGGGGTTCGTTGCTACAACACTCCAAATGGCCCAATCATTTTCCGTCACCCAGAGCACGCGAAGCGCCTAAAAGACTCAGCCAAGATCTACCGCTTCCCTATTCCTTACACGGAAGAGGAGATCATGGAAGCCACACGCGAAACACTGCGTCAAAACAAGCTGGAGTCTGCCTACATCCGTCCTCTAGGCTTTGTCGGTAATGTTGGCCTAGGTGTATGTCCTCCAGAAAATACTGAGATGGACCTAATCATCGCCGCCTTCCCATGGGGTTCGTACCTAGGCGAAGAAGCTCTAGAAAACGGCGTAGATGCGATGATTTCAAGCTGGAATCGCGCAGCACCTAATACTATCCCAACCGCAGCAAAAGCAGGTGGTAACTACCTATCATCACTACTGGTTGGTGGTGAAGCTCGTCGTCACGGTTACGATGAAGGTATCGCACTGAGTGTCGATGGTTACCTTTCAGAAGGTGCCGGTGAGAACATCTTTGTCGTGAAAGACGGCGTGATCACAACGCCACCAGCGACCAGCGCGATCCTGCCTGGTATTACACGCGACAGCATCATGACTCTAGCACGCGATCGCGACTATGAAGTACGTGAAGCCAATATTGCACGTGAAGCACTTTACCTAGCGGATGAAATATTCATGACAGGTACAGCCGCTGAAATCGTGCCAGTACGTACAGTTGATAAGATTGAAGTCGGTTGTGGTAAACGCGGCCCAATCACTAAAGTAATGCAAGACCTTTACTTTGGCCTATTCAACGGCACCACAGAAGATAAGTGGGGCTGGTTGGATTACGTTTACCCAGAACAAGCACCTTCAGCTCAATAATTTATAAGGAAGTAGCAAATGTCTTCGGCTCCAAAAATCAAATATCGCAGCGCAACTACAACTCACGGCCGCAACATGGCGGGTGCTCGTGCTCTCTGGCGTGCAACGGGTGTAAAAGATGATGACTTCGGTAAGCCAATCATCGCTGTTGTAAACTCATTCACTCAATTTGTTCCAGGCCACGTTCACCTTAAAGATATGGGTCAGCTGGTCGCAGGTGAAATCGAAAAAGCGGGCGGTATCGCTAAAGAATTCAATACCATTGCAGTTGATGATGGCATCGCGATGGGTCACGGCGGCATGCTTTACTCACTGCCTTCACGTGAATTGATCGCTGACTCTGTAGAGTACATGGTCAATGCACACTGTGCCGACGCGATGGTGTGTATCTCTAACTGTGACAAAATCACTCCGGGAATGATGATGGCAGCGATGCGCCTCAACATCCCAGTGATCTTTGTTTCTGGTGGCCCAATGGAAGCAGGTAAAACCAAGCTTTCTGATCAGATCATCAAGCTAGACCTTGTTGATGCGATGATCCAAGGTGCCGATCCAACAGTTTCAGATGAACAGAGCGAGCAGATTGAGCGTTCAGCTTGTCCAACTTGTGGTTCTTGTTCAGGCATGTTCACAGCAAACTCAATGAACTGTCTAACGGAAGCTCTAGGCCTATCTCAGCCAGGTAACGGCTCTATGCTAGCGACCCACGCTGACCGTGAGCAGCTATTCATCAATGCTGGTAAGCGCGTTGTTGAACTGACTAAGCGCTACTACGACCAAGGCGATGAATCAGCACTACCGCGCAACATCGCCAACCGCGCAGCCTTTGAGAACGCGATGGCGCTAGATATCGCGATGGGTGGTTCTAGTAACACGGTTCTTCACCTGCTAGCAGCAGCACAAGAAGGTGAGATCGACTTTGATATGAACGACATCGATGAGATGTCACGTCGCGTTCCTCATCTATGTAAAGTGGCACCATCTACTCAAAAGTACCACATGGAAGACGTACACCGCGCCGGTGGTGTAATGGCGATTCTGGGTGAGCTAGACCGCGCGGGCCTACTCAATGGCTCAACAAGTACTGTTCTTGGCATGACAATGCAGCAACAGCTTGCTGAATACGACATCATGCAGACTGAGAATGAAGACGTTCTTAAGTTCTTCCGTGCAGGCCCTGCAGGTATCCGTACCACTCAAGCCTTCTCTCAAGATTGCCGCTGGGATCGCCTAGATGACGACCGCACCGACGGTTGTATCCGCTCAAAAGAGAACGCATTTAGCCAAGAGGGTGGCCTAGCCGTTCTATCTGGTAATATCGCGGTTGACGGCTGTATCGTTAAGACGGCAGGTGTAGATGAAGAGAACCTTAAGTTCCAAGGTCCAGCTATCGTATTCGAAAGCCAAGATACAGCAGTAGAAGGTATCCTAGGTGGCAAAGTGAAAGCGGGTGAAGTGGTTGTTATCCGTTACGAAGGCCCTAAAGGTGGCCCTGGTATGCAAGAGATGCTGTACCCAACGACTTACCTGAAGTCTATGGGCCTAGGCAAGTCTTGTGCACTGCTAACGGATGGCCGTTTCTCTGGTGGTACGTCTGGTCTATCTATCGGTCACGCCTCTCCTGAAGCAGCAAGTGGCGGTACTATTGGCCTTGTTCAAGATGGCGATATCATCACTATCGATATCCCTAGCCGTTCTATCTCGCTAGACGTTCCAGAAGAAGAGCTTGCTGCTCGTCGTGCGAAACAGGATGAGCTTGGCTGGAAACCTGCTGATCGCCAACGCGAAGTATCATTCGCACTTAAAGCTTACGCAAGCATGGCAACTAGCGCGGACAAAGGCGCAGTGCGCGATAAGTCGAAGCTTGAGGGCTAATCTATGAGTGATGACACCTCAACGCCCCGCCTACAATCTGGTGCAGATTACCTGCGCCAGATATTAAGAGCTCCAGTTTATGAAGCGGCTATCGTTACGCCACTGCAAGAGATGCCACGCCTGAGCGCACGTATCGGTAACCAGGTTCAGCTTAAACGTGAAGACCGTCAGCCGGTTCACTCGTTCAAGCTGCGTGGTGCCTATAACATGGTATCCAGTCTTTCTGAACAACAGAAAGCTGCAGGTGTAATTGCAGCATCGGCAGGTAACCATGCTCAAGGCATGGCTCTGTCTGGCTCTAAGCTAGGTATTCAGACCACGATTGTGATGCCAAAAACCACCCCAGACATCAAAGTAGATGCGGTACGTGGCTTCGGTGGCAACGTGGTTCTGCACGGCAGCAACTTTGATGAAGCGAAGGCTGAAGCAGAACGCCTTTCAGCTGAGCACGGCTACACCTTTGTACCTCCGTTCGATCACCCATTGGTGATCGCAGGGCAAGGCACTATGGGTATGGAGATGCTGCAGCAGAATGGTCATCTTGATTATATCTTTGTGCCCGTTGGCGGTGGTGGTCTCGCTGCTGGTGTTGCTGTACTGGTTAAGCAGCTCATGCCAGAGATTAAAGTGATTGCAGTAGAGCCAGAGGACTCCTCTTGCCTCAAGGCAGCACTCGATGCCGGTGAACCAGTCGTACTGGATCAAGTCAGCATGTTTGCCGATGGCGTTGCGGTTAAGCGCATTGGTGAAGAGACCTTCCGCCTGTGTCAGCAGTACATCGATGGTCACATTGCTGTATCTAGCGATGAGATCTGTTCTGCAGTAAAAGACATCTTTGAGGATACTCGTGCGATTGCCGAGCCTTCCGGTGCGCTTGCTCTGGCTGGTTTGAAGAAGTTTGCCGAGCAGAACCAACTGCAAGGCAAGCAACTGGCAACGGTACTCTCTGGTGCCAACACCAACTTCCATGGCCTGCGTTATGTATCCGAACGTTGTGAGCTGGGTGAGAAGCGCGAGGGTTTGCTTGCGGTGACAATTCCTGAACGCCAAGGCGCTTTCCTCGAGTTCTGCAATATCATCGGCGGACGTGCTGTGACTGAGTTTAACTACCGCCATAACGACGATAGCCTGGCGAACATCTTCGTCGGTGTGCGTCTCAATGGTGGGCAGGAAGAGCTCGATAGCATCATCTCTGACCTCCGTGAAGGCGGCTATCCGGTAGTCGACCTCTCAGATGATGAGATGGCGAAGCTGCATATCCGCTATATGATTGGTGGTAAGCCATCTAAGCCATTGAAAGAACGTCTATACAGCTTTGAGTTCCCAGAATACCCAGGTGCTCTGATCAAGTTCCTCGATACGCTAGGCACACACTGGAACATCAGCCTGTTCAACTACCGCAACCACGGTGCCGATTATGGTCGTGTTTTGTGTGGATTTGAATTGAGTGACGATGACCTTGCACAATTCTCAACTCACCTACGTGAGCTTGGCTACCAATGCAAAGATGAAACCGATAACCCTTCGTACAAGTTCTTCTTGTCCTAACAGGTTGTTATCTAATAAAAAGAGCGAGCATTGACTCGCTCTTTTTGATCGTAACTATAAAGATCGTTCAACTAGATCGCCTTGCGATGATCCAACCAATCTCGATGCAATTGATCACTGGATCCTAAGTAATTCACCATCCACTCGATCAACTTATGATTATCGTCTTTGCGCCACACAAGGCAGCACTGACTAAGAGGGCTCGGCTCCGGCAGTATTTTCTCCACCAGCAAGCCTTGTTCAATGATAGGGGCAGCAATGTGGCGTGGCATATAGCCAACCCCTACTCCATTCTTAAGGCATTCAATAGCACTGTACCAGTTAGGTAGCAGCAAGCGCCTTTGATTGGCGTAGTGACCCGTATGACGCTTGGGCAATACGCTCGATGTGTCATCTAAACAGATAGCTGGGAACTGACTGACAAAGGTCTCATCAAGGTTCTGCTCTCGCACACACGGATGACTTGGCGACATAACAAATGCCCAATCGAGCGGCCCCATCTCTTTAACCTCAAAGTCACCGCCCACCGGAATCGCAGAAGTGGCACCAATCACAATATCGGCACGTCCTTGAGCGATCGCCTCCCAAGAGCCATTGAACACCTCCATATTGATCTGCAGTTCAGCAAAATCAAAGGTCTCATAAAACTCTTCAATCATCGGCTTCATCTTGTCGAGCTTAACCACGTTATCTAGGGTTAAGCGCAGAGTCTTTTTCCAACCTCGGGCTGCTCGCTTGGTCTGGGCACTCACCTCCTCCATCTGGCGCAACAGAGAGCGTGCCTCTTCGATAAACACCTCTCCGGCAGGTGTCAGTTCAACCTTTCTCGGCAGGCGCTTAAACAACAGCACACCAAGCTCTTGCTCTATCTGACGAACCCCGTAGCTGATCGCTGATGGCACCTTGTGCAGTTGTTCAGCCGCAGCCGTGAAACTTCCCAACCTCGCCACAGTGTCGAGCATTTCTAACGATGATTTAGAGAACATAAGCCTTCAAATTTTTTGATTGATAACCACATATTTTAGCGTTTTATTTTAACAAAGCAGAAAAATAGAATGTCAGCGTACATAAAACGGGCATGACGTCACCCAACAACAAACAATAATTTTGATGATAAATACATCACTACAACAGCTTAATGGCATTTTATGAATATTTCTAAGTTTCAGCTGACCTACCTTGCAGTTCTGTCCATGCTAGGTTTCATCGCGACCGATATGTATCTACCTGCATTTAAGGCAATGGAGATCGACTTTGCAACCGGCCCAGAGCAGATTGCCCTATCTCTAACGGTATTCCTTGGCGGCATGGCAATGGGTCAGCTTCTTTGGGGTCTTGCCAGCGATAAATATGGCCACCGCAACACACTGGCTGTCGGTCTAGTTCTGTTTACGGCAGCATCATTTGGTTTGGCTTTCAGCACTGAGGTTTGGCAACTGCTGACACTGCGCTTTATCCAAGCGATCGGTGTGTGTGCTCCTGCTGTGATCTGGCAAGCGATGGTAATCAAGCGCTATTCACAAAGCAGCAGCCAACAAATTTTTGCAACCATCATGCCTTTGGTAGCGCTATCTCCTGCACTGGCGCCTCAACTGGGTGTACTTCTAGCGGATAACTTTGGTTGGCACAGCATCTTCATTACTCTAACGCTAATGGGCGCGCTATTGGTTGCAACCACTATGGCTCAACCAAAAGAGCAACCAGAGGTAAAACAAACCTCCGTTAAATCTGATATTAAGGCGCTAGTTAAATCTAAGCCTTACTTGGGCAATGTACTGATGTTCGCTTCAGCATCGGCCGCTTTCTTTGCCTACCTAACGGGTATGCCAGAGATCATGGCTCAGCTAGGTTATGAAGCGAAAGATATTGGCCTGAGCTTTATCCCACAAACAATCGCGTTTATGGCGGGTGGCTACTTTGGTAAGCAAGCGGTGAAGAGATACGGCGATGGTGTGGTGCTGCGCAACCTAGTGGGTCTGTTCAGTGTGGCAGCAATGCTTATCTTCATCGCCTCTCAGTGGGAACTGACGTCAATCTGGCCTTTACTTGCACCATTCTGTCTGATTGCTGTGGCAAATGGTGCTATGTATCCGATTGTAGTAAACCGCGCGCTATCAAGTGCCAAACAGAGCCCAGCGACGGCTGCAGGTCTACAGAACAGCTTACAGATCTGTATTAGCAGCCTAGCAAGTGCACTGGTTGCAGCAATGGCAAGCCAAGCACTGAGCGTTACCGGTGTCGCTATCGTTATCTGTCTAGGTGGCTTATGGTTTGGTTACATCTTCTCAAATAAAGAGTTATCTCAGCACTTCTCTGCGCCGGATAACTCGCGTGTAGTCGCTGAAGACAACCAAGACTAGCCTGCTCATTCATTCAAAACTAAAAAGAGCGAGTTTAATACTCGCTCTTTTCTTCTCACATAGAACTCAATCAGCTCTCATTCTCCACCACTTCCAGCGCTGGCGCCTTATGGCGACTGTACTCATCGTAATTAATTACACGGCTACGCCCCATATCCTTAGCCATGTACAACGCACTGTCTGCCATCTTAACCAAAGATTCTGTATCAGAAGCTGGCTTAGGGTAAGTCGCGACACCAATAGAAACGCCCAGCTGCCCTAGAGATAAGCCCTTGTGTTCCAGGTGCATCGAGCGCACGGCATCACATAGGCCTTGAGCAAACTCTGTCGCTTGTTGCATAGAATAGTGCGGCAGCAACACCGCCAACTCTTCCCCACCAAGGCGACAAGCAATCTCATCTTCACTAACACTCTGCTTGAGTAGTGCACTGATCTCTTTTAGTACAAAGTCGCCCGCGTCATGACCAAAGTTGTCATTGAAGCGTTTGAAGTGATCCAAATCGAGCATTAATAGCGATAGTGGCTGCTCGCTGGTGGCTGAATTCATCGAGTGTTCTTCCAGTTTTTGCTCGAAGAAGCGACGGTTGAATAGACCAGTGAGTGGATCGCTGAGGGCCTGAGAGCGCAGTTTCTCTTGTAGGCTCAGATTAGCCAGTGCCAAGCCTAGATGCTCAGAAACACTGAATGCGAGCTGCTCGGTAATAGGGTCAATCTTTATGTGACCCTGGCCAAAATAGAGATGCATAATGCCAATGGTGTTGCCATGCGCGGTCAATGGAATGCACAGGGTTTGGTTGTTTTCCATCTCGTGCATGTGTCCGCAGGTCAACGAGTGGAAGTCATCATTGGATTGATGTGGGCGTCCCTTGCGCAGAGACCAGCACTCTTCAGGCGCAAAGCTTGAGCTACCCGGCCAAGTTTCGCCCCAGTCTAGCTGGGTAATTAATTGGTTACGTGAGGCACGCATCAGTGAAACACTGCCGTTAATGTTGCCAAGGATTCTCGGCAAGATATCAGAGACGATTTGTTGCGCTTCAACCATGTTGTTACACGCCGCCAGCATGTTAGCCAAGCGGTGCATCAACTCAATCTCATGAGTACGCTGACGGATGCGCTCATCTTGCTTCTTCTGCTCTTCTTCAACGCGGTGAGTGATCTGGCGGTTGCTAACGTAAGAGGTACCGATCAAGAAGCTCAAACTCAGTAGCACCATACCAATCAGAATGCCCATCAGCTGGAAGTTCATCTGCTTAAGCTGATGCATTGGCGAGGAGATCACCACCACAAAGTCTTTGCCCTGCACACTCTCCTTTTGCGAGTAGTAAATACGGTCAATAGAGGTAACCGTGCTAAAGCGTACATCGCTACCATTGCCATGCTTCAGCGCCTGCTGAAATTCGGGACGATCACTATGATTTTCAACCCGAGCAAGCGCATGGTCAGAGAGATCGGTATCGCCAATCACAACCCCTTGTGGGTCGATGACTTGAATTCTTAATCGCGTATTGGCTTGGGTAAGGTCGCCAATGTAGTCATCAATATCGGTATCAGCCGTAAACGAGCCGCTGTCCTCACGAATCTCATAGATCACATCCGACATTAACGAGACCAAATGCTCGCGCTCGTTCTCAACCACCAGCTTTTCCAACGTCACGTAAAAGCCGTACAGCCCAATCAGCATTGAAAAAGATAAGATGATGATCGGCATGGTCTGCCATTTCTTCTCAACCAATCTCATTATCTCTATTTCACCTTAACTTTACAGAACCCCAACCCGAATAATAACAATACAACAACAAAATACAATTAGAGCATTGATGAATTTATTAGCAGTGCACAATAAAAAGAGCCAGTTACTCGCGTAACTGGCTCTTTCATATATCTATTGTTCAATAATCGATGCGATTATTTTTTCTTCACTGGACGCTGCCAGTTTGCAATCTTGCGCTCTTTAGCGCGGCTGATCACGAGCTCGCTCTCAGCAACATCACGAGTAACTGTTGAGCCTGCACCAACTGTTGCACCATTGGCAATAGTCACAGGAGCAATCAACTGGCTATCAGAGCCAACAAACACGTCATCACCAATGATGGTCTTGAACTTGTTCGCGCCGTCATAGTTACAAGTAATAGCACCTGCACCAACGTTAACGCGTTGACCAATCTCTGCATCGCCAAGGTAAGTCAGGTGGTTCGCCTTAGAGCCTTCACCTAGGCGCGTATTCTTCACTTCGACGAAGTTACCCACGTGTGAGTCATTGCGCATGTCTGCACCAGGACGCAGGCGAGTAAATGGACCAACCGTACAATCTTCACCAACAGTCGCGCCTTCAATTACGCTGTATGGGCGAATCACAGTGTTGTCGTCGATCTCACAATCTTTCAGTACACAACCAGCACCGATAGTCACGTTATCGCCGATGCTTACGCTACCTTCGATGATCACGTTAACATCAATTTCAACATCCATGCCGCACTGCAGTTCACCACGTAAATCGAAACGGCTTGGGTCACGCAGCATAACGCCCTGTTTCAGCAGCTTGTCTGCTTGTTCCGCTTGGTAAGCACGCTCTAGACGAGCAAGTTGAGAGCGATCATTAACGCCTTCAACTTCAATTGGGCTGTTTGGATGTACCGCTTCTACCGCACGACCTTCATCGTGAGCTGCTGCGATAACGTCTGTTAGGTAGTACTCGCCTTGTGCGTTGTCATTGCTTAGACCAGACAACCAGCGTTTAAGATCGCCCCCCGTCGCTACCATAACGCCCGTGTTGATCTCTTTGATAAGCTTCTGCTCGTCGGTCGCATCTTTCTGCTCAACGATAGCAACCACAGGGCCGTTACGACGAATAATACGGCCGTAACCTGTTGGGTTATCTAATACAACAGTCAGCAGCGCAATACCGCCAGTTGGTTGTGCGTCTAATAGGTTTTCAATGGTTTCAGCTGAGATCAGTGGAACATCACCGTACAGAACCAGCACTTTCTCATCATCAGCAAAGTGTGCTGATGCCTGATCAACAGCGTGACCAGTACCTAGCTGCTCTGCTTGTAGCGCCCAGTTCACTTGCTCTTCAGCAAGAGTCGCTTTCATCTGATCGCCACCGTGACCGTAAACAAGGTGGATGTTTTGTGCACCCAAACCGTTACAAGTATCGATAACGTGTTTAACCATCGGCTTACCCGCAAGGGTATGTAGCACCTTTGGTGTGTTTGAGTACATGCGAGTGCCTTTACCCGCCGCGAGGATAACCGCGCTGAAATTCATTGGAACAACCTATCTGACGTTATTTTAGTTAAGACGATATTGTAACCGTTTTTAGCTAACAAATTAAATAATCTGATGATTTAAGACCAATCACAGTAAGTAAGTGATCATAAATAGCGTAGGAAAAAAGCTTGAGAACGAGGCAGAAATTTTCGATAAGTAGCTATTCTACAGTCAAAATTTCTAACGAAGTTATCGAGCGTTTTAACAAGCTAGGATGACCAGTTACTTGCTACGATTGGTGTACCGCATATGGCTTATCCAAAAATGCAAAAAGGCGACCCTTAGGTCGCCTTTATCTCAGTATCGATAATTTCTATAAAATTAACGACGCTGTTTTGTCAGTTCGATAACTCGTAACTGAGCAATGGCTTTAGCCAGTTCACCGGCCGCTTGTGCGAAGTCCATGTCGCCATGCTGATTTTGGATATTCTCCACAGCCTTGCGCTTAGCTTCTTCCGCCTTTGCTGCGTCTAGCTCTTCACCACGGATAGCTGTATCAGCCAGTACAGTCGCTGTACCAGGCTGAACTTCTACCATACCACCAGAAACATAAATGATTTCTTCGTGGCCGTGCTGCTTAACAATACGCACCATACCAGGCTTGATAGCGGTCAGCAGCGGTGTGTGACCATGGAAAATACCAAGTTCACCTTCGCTACCGGTCACCTGAAACGTCTCAACAAGACCAGAGAAAAGCTTTTTCTCTGCACTTACTACGTCTAGGTGAAAGGTTATTGCTGCCATATCGCCTCCTAGTTAGCCTTATAGCTTCTTAGCATTCTCAATAGCTTCGTCGATAGTACCGCAGTACATGAACGCTTGCTCTGGAATGTCATCGTATTCACCGTCTAGTAGACCTTTGAAGCCACGTAGAGTCTCTTTAAGAGGTACGTAAACGCCTGGGTCACCTGTAAATACTTCCGCTACGTGGTAAGGCTGAGTTAGGAACTTCTCAATCTTACGAGCACGAGATACAACTTGCTTATCTTCTTCAGATAGCTCGTCCATACCTAGAATAGCAATGATGTCTTTAAGCTCTTTGTAGCGCTGAAGCGTACGTTGTACACCTTGAGCGATATCGTAGTGCTCTTGACCAACTACTAGTGGATCTAGTTGACGTGAAGTTGAATCTAGCGGGTCGATCGCTGGGTATAGACCCATAGCTGCGATGTTACGGTTAAGTACAACCGTTGCATCCAAGTGCGCGAACGTTGTTGCTGGAGATGGGTCAGTCAAGTCATCCGCAGGTACGTATACCGCCTGTACAGACGTGATAGAGCCTTGCTTAGTTGACGTGATACGCTCTTGTAGAACACCCATTTCTTCCGCTAGTGTAGGTTGGTAACCTACCGCAGAAGGCATACGGCCTAGAAGTGCTGATACCTCAGTACCTGCAAGCGTGTAACGGTAGATGTTATCTACGAATAGTAGAACGTCACGACCTTCGTCACGGAAACGCTCTGCCATTGTTAGACCAGTCAGTGCAACACGTAGACGGTTACCTGGTGGCTCGTTCATCTGACCGTAAACCATCGCTACTTTAGATTCTTCAGGTTTTTCAACGTTTACAACGCCTGCTTCCTGCATCTCAAAGTAGAAATCGTTACCTTCACGAGTACGCTCACCTACACCTGCAAATACAGATAGGCCAGAGTGCTGAAGTGCGATGTTGTTGATAAGTTCCATCATGTTAACGGTCTTACCTACACCTGCACCACCGAATAGACCGATTTTACCACCCTTAGCGAATGGACAAACCAAGTCGATTACTTTAACACCTGTTTCTAGAAGTGCTGTCTCGTTAGACTGCTCTTCGTAGCTAGGCGCTTCGCGGTGAATTGCGTAGTGCTCTTCTGCACCGATTTCACCACACTCATCAATCGCGTCACCTAGAACGTTCATGATACGACCTAGGGTCTTAGTACCTACTGGTACTGAGATTGGCGCGCCAGTATTTTCTACTGTCAAACCACGACGTAAACCATCAGAGCTACCCATTACGATTGCGCGAACTACGCCACCGCCAAGTTGTTGCTGAACTTCAAGAACTAGACGTTCTTTAGCTTCAGTAACGTTCAGAGCGTCGTATACACGTGGTACTTCACCCTGTGGGAACTCTACGTCGACTACTGCACCGATGATCTGTACGATCTTACCTGTAGCCATCGTTAATCCTCTAACTATTTAGTTTTACCTAAGCTTTAACCGAAAAAGCGATTAAACCGCTGATGCGCCCGAAACGATCTCAGAAAGTTCTTGTGTGATTGCCGCTTGACGGGCTTTGTTGTACACAAGTTCTAAGTCATCAATTAGGTCGCTAGCGTTGTCTGTTGCAGCTTTCATAGCAATCATTCGAGCCGCTTGCTCACAAGCAAGGTTCTCTACCACACCTTGGTACACTTGAGATTCGACGTAACGAACCAATAGTGCATCTAGTAGTGGTTTTGGCTCAGGCTCATAAATGTAGTCCCAAGCATGATTGCGCTGCATGTCTTCGCTATCCGATTTAGGCAAAGGAAGTAATTGATCGATCGTTGGTTCTTGTACCATAGTGTTTTCAAACTTGTTGAACACTACGAACAGGCGATCCAATTCACCTTCATCATATTTCTTCAGCATTACGCTTACAGAACCGATCAAGTCTTCAAGGCTTGGGCTATCGCCTAGGCCAGAAACTTGAGCCGCTACTTTCGCGCCGCTGTTGTTGAAAAATGCTGTTGCTTTTGAACCGATAATTGCCAGTTCAACGTCAGCACCTTTCTCAGACCAGTCTTTCATGTCTAACATAGCTTTCTTGAACAAGTTGATGTTCAAGCCGCCACATAGACCGCGGTCTGTAGAAACGATGATGTAACCAACACGTTTGGCTTCACGTTCCTCAAGATAAGGATGCTTATACTCAAGGCTACCGTTAGCCAAATGACCGATCACTTTACGCATTGTTTCTGCATATGGACGAGTAGCTTCCATTGCGTCTTGAGAACGACGCATTTTTGAAGCTGCTACCATTTCCATTGCTTTCGTAATCTTCTGTGTGCTTTTAACACTACCGATTTTATTACGTATCTCTTTTGCGCCGGCCATCGTTACTCTCCGTTAATGGTATGAGGTGACCCTAAGGCCACCCACCAATTACCAGGTCTGGGTTGCTTTGAAATCGTCAGCAAGCTTCTTCAGCTCAGCTTCGATATCATTGTTGTAAACACCCGTTTTGTCGATCTGCGTTGCAAGATCGGCATAGTGACTGCGAGCATACGATAGTAAAGCAGCTTCAAAGTCTAGCAGCTTATCAAGCGCTACATCTTGAAGGTAACCACGCTCTGCAGCGAAGATTACTAGTGCTTGGTCAAATACAGACATTGGAGCGTACTGCTTCTGCTTCATTAGTTCTGTAACTTTTTGACCGTGGTCTAGCTGCTTCTTAGTCGCTTCATCAAGGTCAGACGAGAACTGTGCGAATGCCGCAAGTTCACGGTACTGTGCTAGAGCTGTACGGATACCGCCAGATAGCTTCTTGATGATTTTAGTCTGCGCTGAACCACCTACACGAGATACTGAGATACCTGGGTCAACAGCTGGACGTACGCCTGCGTTGAATAGCTCAGTTTGTAGGAAGATCTGACCATCGGTAATCGAGATTACGTTCGTCGGTACGAATGCAGATACGTCACCAGCTTGTGTTTCGATGATAGGAAGAGCAGTTAGAGAACCTGTCTTACCTTTCACTTCACCGTTAGTGAATTTTTCTACGTACTCTTCGCTTACACGAGCTGCACGCTCTAGTAGACGAGAGTGAAGGTAGAATACATCACCCGGGAATGCTTCACGGCCTGGTGGACGCTTAAGTAGTAGCGAGATCTGACGGTAAGCTACCGCTTGCTTAGATAGATCATCATAAACAATCAGTGCGTCTTCACCGCGATCACGGAAGTATTCACCCATCGCACAACCTGCGTATGGCGCTAGGTATTGTAGCGCTGCAGATTCAGAAGCAGATGCAACAACAACGATAGTGTTTTCTAGCGCGCCGTGCTCTTCTAGTTTGCGAACTACGTTAGCGATAGTCGATGCTTTCTGACCGATTGCTACGTAGATAGAGAAAATACCAGAATCTTTTTGGTTGATAATCGCATCGATCGCCATCGCTGTTTTACCAGTCTGACGGTCACCGATTACTAGCTCACGCTGACCACGACCGATTGGGATCATTGAGTCAACAGACTTGTAACCAGTTTGTACAGGTTGGTCTACCGATTTACGGTCGATTACACCTGGTGCAATTACTTCTACAGGCGAAGTCAGTTTCGCTTCGATAGGACCTTTACCATCAATTGGCTCACCTAGTGTGTTTACAACACGACCAAGTAGTTCTGGACCTACTGGCACTTCAAGAATGCGGCCAGTACCTGTAACTTTCATGCCTTCCTGAAGGTCAGCATATGGGCCCATTACAACAGCACCAACCGAATCACGGTTCAAGTTAAGTGCTAGTGCGTAGCGGCCACCCGGTAGTTCAATCATTTCACCTTGCATCACGTCCGTTAGGCCGTGAATGCTAAGAATACCATCGCTTACCGATACGATAGTACCCTCGTTGCGAGCTTCACTAACAACGTCGAAAGATTCGATACGTTGTTTAATTAGATCGCTAATTTCCGTGGAATTAAGTTGCATGCTCCAATCCCCATTAAGACTGCAATGCATCGCTCAGGCGGTCTAGACGACCACGAGCTGAGTTATCGATGACTAGGTCTCCGGCTCGAATAATAACTCCACTAAGTAGAGTCTCATCTATACTGCAATTCAGCTGAACTTTGCGCTCTAGGCGCTGTTCCAATTTGCTGCTGATATCTGCCAGTTGTTCTTTAGAAAGTTCTACTGCTGAAGTTACTTCAACGTCGATCTCTTTCTCGTGCTCTTTTTTCAGAGCGAAGAACTCGTGACATACATCTGGAAGAGCCTTAAGTCGGCCATTCTCTGCCATCACTTTGATAAAGTTTTGGCCATGTGCATCAAATTGTTCGCCGCAGATTACAATGAAAATTTCAGCTAGCTTGCTGGCAGTTGTTGAACTGTTCAGTAGGCTAACAATATCATCGTTTTGTGCGACCTCGGCTGCGAAAGTAAGCATTTGACCCCATTGGTCTAGCTCGCCCTTCTCAACCGCAAAGTCAAAGGCTGCTTTAGCATAGGGGCGTGCGATTGTAGTCAAATCAGACATATTCAGCCCCTTGCATTAAAGTTTTGCAGTAATGTTGTCAAGAACATCTTTGTGTACTTCTTGGTCGATAGTACGTTCAAGGATTTTCTCAGCACCAGCAATTGCCAGAGTTGCGACTTGTTTGCGCAGGTCATCACGTGCACGTTTACGTTCAGCTTCAAGTTCAGCTTCTGCTTGAGCAAGAATCTTCTGGCGTTCTGCCTGAGCTTCTTCACGAGCTTCATCTAGAATTTGTGCTTTACGCTTATTTGCCTGATCAATAACCTCAGTTGCAGTGCGCTTCGCTTCTTTCAGTTGTTCAGAAGCGTTGGCTTGTGCCAGGTTCAAATCTTTAGCAGCACGTTCAGCTGCTTGTAGACCGTCAGCAATTTTCTTCTGACGCTCTTCAATTGCTTGCATGATTGGTGGCCATACATATTTCATGCAGAACCAAACAAACATAGAAAAAGCAATCGCTTGACCTAGCAGAGTTGCGTTCATATTCACAACAGCTACCCCTCTATTCGGACTTAGTGTTAATCAATGACAAACCGGAGTTTGTCTGAAGTTAAAAGTGATTAACCTAGTTGACCAACGAATGGGTTTGCGAAAGTGAATAGAAGTGCGATTACGATACCGATCATTGGAACCGCATCCAGTAGACCTGCGATGATGAACATCTTAACTTGAAGCATAGGAGCCATTTCAGGTTGACGTGCAGCACCTTCTAGGAATTTACCACCAAGAATTGCAAAACCAATTGCAGTACCTACGGCACAAAGACCAACAATAATAGCAACAGCAATTGCTGAAAAACTTAGTACAGTTTCCATTTACGTTCTCCGATTAACATTAATAGTTAGAATAAAGCTTAAAAATTTTTTTTAGTGATCACTATCTTCGTGGGCCATTGATAGGTAAACAATTGTCAACATCATGAAAACAAATGCTTGAATCAAAATAACCAAGATGTGGAAGATAGCCCAAGGTAGAGCACCTACCCATTGTAAGTACCACGGTAGCATCGCTGCGATAAGAATGAATACAACCTCACCCGCAAACATGTTACCAAACAAACGCATACCTAGAGATAGTGGCTTCGCTAGTAACGAAATTACCTCAAGTACCAAGTTGAATGGAATCATAATTGGGTGATTGAATGGGTGTAATGCCAATTCTTTAGCAAACCCGCCAAGCCCTTTCACTTTGATGCTGTAGTAGATCATCAGAGCGAAAACGCCCAAAGCCATTGCCATGGTGATGTTAACATCAGCTGTAGGAACCACTTTCAGGTAAGGGATACCTAGCCAATGCTCTGCAGGATATGGTAAGAAATCAATAGGCACTAGGTCCATCAAGTTCATTAAGATAATCCAGCAGAATATAGTCAGTGCTAGTGGAGCGATCAGCGGGTTGCGACCATGGAAAGTTTCTTTAACGTTGTCACCAACGAATTCCACTACCATTTCGACAAAACACTGAAGCTTACCAGGTACACCTGCTGTTGCTTGCTTTGCTACTGAGCGAAATACCCAAAGGAATAACGCACCAGTTAGTACAGAGAAGAACAGACTGTCTATATGTACGTTCCAGAAACTTGTCTCCTCTACAAAACCTAGCTTGGCTAAAGACAGGTTCTGTAAGTGGTGTTCAATGTATCCGGATGCTGTTGCCGCAGCCATAACTCGTCCTATTTCTTATTGTTAATGAAAAGCACTGGCGCAAAGATATTAATACCGAGAGCCAGTAAATAGGTCAGTTTGAGGGGAATTAATTCCACCTGCATATACATGTAGACAATAGAGAATAGTAAAACTGTGATTAAGATTTTTAATGCTTCGCCTGCATAGAACGACGCTGCAACCAGTTTTGTCGCACGCGCCCCACAAAAGAGAAAAGCACACACACAAAACACCACATTGGCAATGACAAAAATACCGCCACCCACCAGTGAAGCAAAACCCCAATCAGGATTAACAGCTAAACCTAACCCCACCGCCACTAATATAACCGCGCTAAGCTCGATCAATAACATTTGCTTTGCAAGCACTCGTCCTGGTCTTGCTAACGCCGCTACCATGTATTCGTTCCTCTTTTAAGCCCACTTACCACCGCTTAAAAGCGTGCTGAGAAATTGGCGAAAATTATACGTTCAGCCAAACTGATTGCAATAAAAACGCAGCAATCATTTACATTTTTGTATACAAACCGACAACTTTCGTACGAAAATTATTGTTTATTACATTATTGACCTACGTCAATTATCTCATTTAGTCCTCTAGCTTGGCAATAAGTTGCTCTAATTTGTGAGGCTCATCAAGTGTAATCGTCACTTTTGACTTTCCTGTACCAGTTCGGACAATTGTAACGTTTGCTTGCAATTTTTCCGTCAGTCTTCGTGAAAGTTCGATGGCTTCTTGGTCTTGCGGCTGAGTTTCCGCTTCAACCTCTGGTTTTAGGCACTTTTTGACAAGTTGTTCGGTCTGGCGAACCGTCAATTGTTTGCGTGCAGCGGTGTTTGCTGCCTCGACTTGTTGCTCACCTTCGAGCGCCAACAATGCGCGAGCATGACCCATTTCAAGCTGCTTAGTTACCACCAACTCTTTCACTGGTGCTGCTAGCTGATTGAGACGTAGAAGGTTACTCACTGTCGTGCGTGATTTACCAATCACTTCAGCGACCTTCTGGTGTGTCAGCTCAAACTCGTTCTGTAGACGTTCTAGCGCTTGCGCCTCTTCGATGACATTCAAGTCTTCACGCTGAATGTTCTCAATCAGAGCCATCGCGATTGCCGCGCGATCTTCAACCTTTTTCACCAAACATGGCACCTTCTTTAGGCCTGCTTGGCGAGCCGCACGCCAACGACGCTCACCGGCAATGATCTCGTAGTGATCTTGCGACAGTGGACGCACAACGATCGGCTGGATGATGCCTTGAGATTGAATCGATGCCGCTAACTCTTCAAGCGCGTCTGGCGCCATGTCTTTACGTGGCTGATAGACACCTGGCTTCAAGCTGCCAATCGCAAGTTCGGTTAACTCACCATCGGCAGAGAGAGCCTGACTATGAGAAGCGACTTGCTGTTTTTCACGAGCCATTGAGCTAGTTGCAAGCAATGCATCTAGCCCTTTTCCTAAACCACGTTTAGACATTGAGCGAATTCCTTTGGTTTGATTTAAACTGGGACTTCTTCACGACGTAACATCTCGCCAGCAAGTGCCAAGTAGGCCTTTGCTCCTGCGGAGTATTTGTCGTAGTACATCGCTGGTTTGCCATGGCTTGGAGCCTCAGCAAGACGTACATTTCTAGGGATCACAGTTCGGTAGACCTTGCTACCAAAATGCTTCTTGAGTTGATCAGATACTTCATTCGACAAGCGGTTGCGAGGATCATACATAGTACGAAGTAAGCCTTCGATCTTCAGATTCTCATTCACAACAGCTGCCAGTTTACTGATGGTATCCATCAAGGCAGTTAAACCCTCTAACGCAAAGTATTCACACTGCATCGGGACCAAAACAGAGTCCGCCGCAGCCATCGCATTAATTGTAAGAAGGTTTAGAGAAGGGGGGCAATCAATAAAGATGAAATCATAGTTATCGCGAACTGACGCGAGGGCATTCTTAAGCCTCACTTCACGCGCAAACACTTCCATCAGCTTGATTTCAGCCGCGGTAACATCACCGTTGGCTGCGATGAGATCGTAGTTTCCCGACGTACTGCGGCAAACTACCTCATCAAAAGGTGTGTCTTCAACCAGTAAATCGTAAGCAGTTGCTTCAACCTGATACTTATCAACACCGCTTGCCATAGTGGCATTACCCTGTGGATCGAGATCGACAACCAAAACTTTGCGCTTTGTGGCGGCCATAGAGGCTGCCAAATTAATGCAAGTTGTTGTTTTTCCTACACCACCTTTCTGGTTGGCAATTGCTACAATTCTACCCACTATGGCCTCGCTGATTATCCCTGACGCGATAACGTTACTAGATGACGCTCTCCATCAAGCTCTGGAACTTGCAAAGCTTTGATGTCAGTTACTGAACACCAGTCCGGTAACTGGTCCATTTCGTCTCTAGGATGTTGTCCTTTAAGAGCCAAAAATACACCGGATTGCTCTTTAGGTAAATGATGACACCACTCAACCATGTCTGTCATTGATGCAAACGCACGACTGAGCACAGCGTCAAACTTTTCTTCTGGCTGGAACTCTTCAACGCGACTTTGAACAGGTGTCACGTTGTCGATACCCAACTCATGTACGACTTGCTTGATAAAACGAATACGCTTTCCAAGGCTATCCAACAAGAAAAACTCACAATCAGGATTCATAATTGAGAGCGGGATACCAGGAAGGCCTGGACCCGTACCTACATCAATAAAACGCTTGCCCTGTAAGTGAGTGCTGACAATGATGCTATCTAAGATATGTTTCACCATCATGTCCATCGGGTCGCGAACCGAAGTTAAGTTATACGCCTTATTCCATTTATTGAGCAGTTCAACGTAACCAACCAGTTGGCCACGTTGTTTATCTGATACTTCTAGGTCGGTCTGGCTGATCAGGTGATCCAATTTTTCGCGTAGTGCGCTCATTATGCTTCCTCACCTTTCTTCAGTAGGCCATGTTTCTTCAAGTAAACCAGTAGGATAGAGATTGCAGCCGGCGTAATCCCTGAAATTCGAGAGGCAATACCAATCGACTCTGGCTTAGCCGTCGACAATTTCAGTACGACTTCGTTAGATAGACCTTTTACTTGGCTGTAATCAAGATCAACAGGTAGTTTGGTGTTTTCGTGACGCAGCGACTTTTCGATCTCATCTTGCTGACGCTGAATGTAACCCTCGTATTTCACTTGGATTTCAACCTGTTCTGCAGCTTGTTGATCATCTAGAGCTGGAGCAAAACGATCCAGAGCCGTCAGTTGTGAATAAGTCATTTCTGGACGACGCAGAAGATCCTCACCGCTCGCTTCACGCGACATTGGCGTTTTTAGGATCTGGTTAAGTGCATCGATGTCTTCAGATTTCGGGTTAATCCAAGTCTCTTTCAGGCGCTGACGCTCTTTTTCCATGTTCTCGATTTTCTCGTTGAAACGCGCCCAGCGCGCATCGTCAATCAAACCAAGTTCACGAGATTTCTCCGTCAAACGGATATCGGCGTTGTCTTCACGCAGTAACAGACGGTATTCAGCACGTGAAGTAAACATGCGGTACGGTTCTTTAGTACCCATGGTTGATAGGTCGTCAATCAATACGCCCATGTAAGCCTGATCACGACGTGGGCTCCAACCTTCTTTGCCTTGAGTAAACAGACTTGCGTTCAAACCTGCCATCAAGCCTTGCGCTGCTGCTTCTTCGTAACCCGTGGTACCGTTGATTTGACCCGCAAAGAATAGACCCTTGATAAACTTAGTCTCGTAAGTCTGTTTTAAATCACGTGGATCAAAGAAATCGTACTCAATTGCGTAGCCTGGACGCACGATGTGTGCATTTTCGAAGCCTTTCATTGAGCGAACAATCTGCACCTGAACATCGAATGGCAAGCTGGTCGAGATACCATTTGGGTATAGCTCGTGCGTGGTTAGGCCTTCCGGCTCGATGAAAATCTGGTGGCTGTTCTTATCTGCAAAACGCATCACCTTATCTTCGATTGAAGGACAGTAACGTGGGCCGATACCTTCAATCACGCCCGCATACATTGGGCTACGGTCTAGGTTATTGCGAATCACTTCATGAGTAGATTCGTTCGTGTGCGTGATATAACACGGGATTTGACGTGGCTGCTGCGCACGGTTACCCATGAATGAGAAAACAGGTGTTGGATTATCACCGTGCTGAACCTCAAGTTCAGAGAAATCGACACTACGAGCATCAATACGCGGTGGAGTACCCGTTTTTAGGCGATCAACACGGAAAGGAAGATCACGCAGACGTTGAGCCAATGCGATCGATGGTGGATCACCCGCGCGACCACCTGATGAACTTTCCATACCGATGTGGATCTTACCGCCTAGGAATGTACCAACCGTTAATACCACAGCCTTAGCATGGAATTTTAGTCCCATTTGCGTCACAACACCGACGACTTGATCCTGTTCTACGATCAAATCATCCACTGACTGTTGGAACAGAGTCAGGTTTGGTGTGTTTTCTAGGGTGCTGCGAACATACGCTTTGTACAGGGCACGGTCAGCTTGAGCGCGTGTAGCACGAACCGCTGGTCCCTTAGAGGCATTAAGAGTACGGAATTGAATACCTGCATGATCAATGGCTTGAGCCATCAATCCACCCATTGCATCGACTTCTTTTACTAAGTGTCCCTTACCAATACCACCAATCGCTGGGTTACAAGACATTTGTCCCAGGGTATCGATATTGTGAGTAAGGAGTAACGTACTTTGACCAGTACGCGCAGATGCGAGTGCGGCTTCCGTTCCTGCATGGCCGCCACCGACTACGATGACGTCAAATTTTTCGTGATAAAGCATGAACCGACCTCAGGTATTCAAACGATTTCTAGACAGATAAAAAGGAGCGATATTCTACCTGTTTTCATAGCGTGAGAAAACGTTTTTGGAATTTTTCAGGAACGCTATTTTTAATTAATATAGATAAGATCTTTAAAGAGATCTTTTATTGGATCTATTATTAGGATCGAGAGGTTCTGTGGATAACTCAAAAATGATCAACAAGATCATGGATCTTTTTTGGATCAAATGGTGTGATCTAATTTTGATCAGGATGAGGATTAGCTGGGATCAAAAAGGCCACTTATACACACTCCAAAAAGTGATCTTAAGTTGTTATTTGGATAACTATAGGTTAATCACTGTATTTCTATGATCTTATCCACAAGGAAAATGGCAATAAATGAGAAAAAAGTGCCATTTAATGGGTAAAAGTTATTCACAGCTGGTGGTTTTGGGTACAAAAAAAGCGGCTTTCGCCGCTTTTTTATCGACTATAGAGCTCTAAAACTGCTCACTATGATCGTTAAACCACTCTTCTGCAGCGTCTTCGGGTACCGGAGTCTCCAATACATCGATGGTAAAACAGTCAGAAATCGCCTGTGCGCCAAGATTTGTTAATAACTCATGGGCGGCTTGGCCTGCGGCGCAGAAGGTATCGTAGCTTGAGTCACCAATCGCAATCACAGCAAAACGAACCTTATCGAGTTGAGGTGCTTGCTCGGTCAGATCGGCAATGAATGGCTTGATATTGTCTGGGAATTCACCTGCACCATGGGTTGATGTCACGATCAACCAAGTATCTTGCTGTGGGATCGATGCATACTCAGGTTGATTGTGGAGCGTGATTGCCAGACCTTGTTCTTCGAGGAGATCATTTAAGTGATCACCAACGTACTCAGCCCCACCGAGTGTGCTGCCCGTAATAATGTGGATCATGGATATTTCCTTATAAAAAGGGCGAGCCATGCTCACCCTATTTTTTATTTACCAATACAGAAAGAAGAGAAGATGCGACCGAGTAGGTCGTCTGAGCTGAACTCACCGGTAATCTCGTTAAGGTGCTGTTGAGCAATACGCAGTTCTTCTGCCAAGATTTCACCTGCCATATAGCCTTCAAGCTGTTGCTGGCCAATATCCAGGTGCTCTGATGCGCGTTCCAGTGCATCAAGGTGGCGTCGGCGTGCCATGAAGCCGCCCTCATGGCCACCAGCAAAGCCCATGCATTCTTTTAGATGATTACGAAGAGAATCAATACCTTGGCCTGTTTTCGCCGATAGACGAATGAGTGTAGGGTCATTCACATGACAGATCCCTAGCTCTTCACCTGTTTGATCGGCTTTATTACGGATCACCGTCATACCGATTTTAGCCGGTAGGCGATCAACAAAATCAGGCCAGATATCTTTCGGGTCAGTCGCGTCTGTGGTTGTGCCATCCACCATAAATAGCACTCGGTCCGCTTGTTCAATCTCTTCCCAAGCACGCTCAATACCGATTTTCTCGACTTCGTCAGATGCGTCACGCAGGCCTGCAGTATCGATGATATGCAGTGGCATGCCATCAATGTGGATATGTTCACGCAGTACGTCACGTGTGGTACCAGCAATATCAGTCACGATAGCGGATTCTTTACCAGATAGTGCGTTGAGTAGGCTCGACTTACCCGCATTAGGACGACCTGCGATCACCACCTTCATGCCTTCGCGCATGATGGCACCTTGGTTAGCCTCTTGGCGAACCGCTTCCAAATTGTCGATGATAGCCTGTAAGTCAGCACTTACTTTACCATCGGCCAGGAAGTCGATCTCTTCTTCTGGGAAGTCGATTGCCGCCTCAACATAGATACGTAAGTGGATCAGTGACTCCACCAGCGTGTTGATGCGCTTTGAGAACTCACCCTGCAGTGACTGGAGCGCCGATTTTGCCGCTTCTTCAGAGCTTGCATCAATCAGGTCAGCAATCGCTTCTGCTTGGGTTAAGTCCATTTTATCATTGAGGAATGCGCGCTCTGAGAACTCGCCTGGACGTGCAGCACGTACGCCTGAGATGGTTAGGATACGCTTAATCAACATGTCCATAACCACAGGGCCACCGTGACCTTGAAGCTCAAGAACATCTTCACCAGTGAAAGAGTGCGGGTTAGGGAAGTAAAGGGCAATACCTTGGTCTAGCTCAATACCATCATGAGATTTGAATGGCAGGTACTCAGCGTAGCGAGGTTTTAAAACCTTACCTGTAACCTCTAGAGCAACTTGAGCTGCCTGTGGACCTGAAACGCGGATAATACCGACACCACCACGCCCGGGCGCGGTCGCTTGAGCAACAATCGTATCTGTAGTCATAGTTGTGCCTGCTAGCAAGTGAACGCCGACAGGGCGCTCACGATTAATCAATTAGCTGAATTGTAATCAGCCCAAAACAAAAAGGCGACCTTTTGGCCGCCTTTCTTTTAACTCTTAGTCTTACCGACTGCGTAACGCTTACTTAGAGTGTAAGCCTTTCTTCTCCAGCTGCTTGTAGATAAGCGTTTGCTGAATCAGAGTTACGATGTTCGATACTAGCCAGTAAAGAACCAGACCAGATGGGAAGAACAGGAAGAAGAATGTGAACATAACCGGCATGAAGGTCATGATCTTCTGCTGCATTGGATCCGTTACTGTTGTCGGGCTCATCTTCTGAATTAGGAACATTGAAGCACCCATTAGAAGTGGCAAGATGTAGTAAGGGTCTTGTGCTGAAAGGTCAGTAATCCAACCGAAGAACGGTGAGTGACGCAGTTCAACAGACTCCATTAGTGCCCAGTATAGAGAAATGAAGATAGGCATCTGTAGAAGGATAGGTAGACAGCCGCCTAGCGGGTTTACTTTCTCTTTCTTGTACAGTTCCATCATTTCTTGGCTCATGCGCTGACGGTCATCGCCAATACGCTCACGCATTGCAGTCAGCTTAGGCTGAAGCATACGCATTTTCGCCATAGACGTGTACTGAGCTTTCGTTAGTGGGTACATAGCACCACGAACGATGAATGTTAGGATGATGATTGCTACACCCCAGTTCGATACAAAGCCTTGGATGAACGAAAGCAGAGTATGCAGTGGTTTCGCAATAAACCATAGCCAGCCGTAGTCCACTACTAGGTCTAGGTTTGGTGCAACTTCAGCCATTTGGTCTTGAAGTTTTGGACCAACCCATAGTGTGGCTGTGAAGTTTGCCTGGTCGCCATTTGCAATCGTCTTGTTTGGCATGCGAACACCGATGTCGCCAAGGTTGCCAATTACACGAGTGTAAAGGTTGCTGCCTGCTTCGTCGCGTGGGATCCATGCACTCGCAAAGTAGTGTTGGATCATCGCTGCCCAACCTTGACCGTTTGCTAGGTTAAGAGACAGGTTGCGATCTTGCATGTCGTCGAAGCTGTATTTTTTGTAACGCGTATCTTCCGTAGAGTAAGCACCACCACGGTAAGTTGGCATTGTTAGGCTACCGCCGTCATCCATTACGTTTTGACGTAGGTGAGCGTACATACCAAATGTAGCGTTGTTGCCAGAGTTGTTCACGACATCGTATTCAACATCAATCGCGTAGCTGCCGCGCTTAAGGATGAATGTTTTCGTGTAATCAAGGCCGTTCGCTTGGTAGGTCATTGGGATGCGTAGTTCATCTTGACCATCCGCCAGTGTGAAGCTGTCAGCTGAAACTGTGTAGCTTGGGCGGTTCGTGCTGCTTAGGTCGATACCTTGTGGGCCAACAAGACCACTTTGAGCGATGAATTGGTGACCAGGTTCGTTCTTAAGTAAAACAAAGCTGTCTTCTGAATCGTATTCAGCAGAGTAGTCGTTAAGGCTTGCCGATACCACGTCGCCACCAACCGTATCAATTGACAGAGTCAGTACATCAGTGGTTACTGTGATCGCTTTTGCTGAAGCAACTTGACCCGGAGCTGGATCTAGGTCGTCTGCATAAGATGGCGCTGGTAGAGTGCTGCCAGATTGTGCCTGCTCAACCGCTTGTGGTGCTGGGTTCTTCGCTACGTTCCACTGTTGGAAAAGTAAGAAAGATACCAGAGCCAGTGCGATTAACAGGATATTACGTTGAGAATCCATCGTTATTTATCTCTGTCTTGTTTTTGGACTGGTGGAACGGGGTCATAGCCCCCTTCGTTCAAAGGATGGCATTTTAATAGACGTTTGCCTGATAACCAACACCCTTTTACAAAACCGTGAGCTTTCAACGCTTCTATCGCATATAAAGAGCAGGTTGGAGTAAATCGGCAGCGAGGGCCAATGAGTGGACTAATGAACCATCTATAGAAATAGATAGGTATTAGCGCTAACCACGCGAAGGGCGAGACAGGCGAAGCCATAATTTGTCTAATAATTTGAACATTTCTTCATTGCTCAAATCTTGCGCGCTCTTTTTAGCAATAACAACAAAATCTTTGTTAGGAAGTTTGTGTTGATTGTTACGAAAGCTTTCACGGCATAGGCGCTTAAATTTATTGCGACCAACGGCGGTTTTAATCTGCTTTTTCGGAACGGCTAATCCAAGACGAGGATTTGAAAGAGAGTTTTTACGAGCAATGATGGTGAAATGAGGGGAGCCAGCTCGATGAGCTTGCTTGAAGACATTTTGATAATGTTCGGGAGTTAACAAGCGTAACTCCCGACCGAAGGCTAGCTTTTTCAAAATAATCAAAGATTACTTAGAAAGACGCTTACGGCCTTTTGCACGACGTGCATTGATTGTTGCGCGACCGTTCTTAGTAGCCATGCGAGCACGGAAACCGTGAGTACGCTTACGCTTTAGAACTGTAGGTTGAAAAGTGCGTTTCATTGTAATTACCTTACTGATCAGTAGTTTTAGGTTTTTGTTAAACCCGGCGTGGGCATTATTTCCCTCTTTATATAAAGAAAGGAGAACCGACGCCTCTCAACAAAGAGGCGGAATTGTAATCACTGTCACAAAAAGTGTCAATGATTGGGTTAACTAAAATTCCGGTCGGGGGATTATACGTAGAATCTCTAAAATCTCAAGGATCCTTACTCGATCCCAACCTTATTTAGGAATTTTTTTAATTTAGGATCTTGTGGATTACCAAAAATATCCTGTGGAGATCCTTGCTCGACAATGTGGCCGTCAGCCATGAAGATCACGCGATCCGCGACTTCTCTCGCGAACTGCATTTCATGGGTAACCACCAGCATGGTTTGATGCTGGTTTGCCAGTTTTTTCATTAGGTTAAGTACTTCACCGACCCATTCAGGATCGAGTGCAGAAGTCGGCTCATCGAACAGAAGTAGCTCTGGTTGAAGGGCCATGGCACGGCCAATACCAACACGCTGCTGTTGGCCGCCGGAGAGCGCTGCAGGGTAGCTATCAGCCTTGTCGCCTAGACCAATATCATCAAGTATTTGTTGTGCTTTTTCATAGGCTTGCTGCTTCTTCCAACCACGTACCGTGATCAAACCTTCAGCGATGTTTTGCTTGGCAGTTTGATGCGCAAACAGTGCGTAGTTTTGGAAGACAAAGCCGGTCTTACGACGCAGGGCTAATACCTCTGCTTTGGTATGATTTTCAACGTCGACCTTGATGTCATCAATCGCAATCGAGCCTTGATCGGCGTGCTCTAGAAAGTTCACGCAACGCAATAGGGTTGACTTACCAGTACCACTCGAACCGATGATAACGATAATCTCACCTTGTTGGATTTCAAGGTCGATACCTTTAAGGACTTCCGTCTCTCCAAACTGCTTGTGGATATTTTCTAATTTGATCATCGTGCATACGCCTTATTCAGTTTCGCTTCTGCCCATAGTTGAATGCGAGTTAAAATCACCACCACACCCCAGTAGATAAGTGCTACGGCTAAGAACGCTTCGAAGAAACGGAAGCTTGAAGAGGCCTCCATTTGCGCTTTTGCCATAATCTCAGCCACACCAAGGGTGAAGGCAAGCGAGGTCGACTTAATCATATCAATGAAGTAGTTCATCAGTGACGGTAGAGCGACACGTGTTGCCTGTGGCAGGATCACACGGCGCATCGCCTGACTGGTCGTCATACCTACCGAAAGACTCGCCTCCATTTGGCTGCGGTCGATACCAATAATCGCGGCACGAATACTCTCTGCCATGTAGGCGGCGAAGTGCAATGTTAAACCAATAACCGCGGCACTGAAGGCATCTAAGCCAACCATCCATGGGAACACTTGCGGTAAGCCGTAGTAAAGCAGGAATAGCTGTACCAGCAGTGGGGTACCACGGAAGAAGCTAATATAGAGTTGGCTGAGTTGATCCAGTACTGGGATTTTGAATACACGAATGTTTGCTAGTATCACAGACAGGATCAGGGCAAAGAATAGGCCCCATATTGCCATCTCCATGGTTGTGCCTAGATACTTAAACAGTATCGGTAGCAACTCCAGCATGTAATTAAAGTCAAATCCCATAATCTATCTCGTTTGGTTATGTCAGGCGTTGGGTAATGTGTTGTGGTTATTAGTGACCAGAAAAAGAAAAACCCACTGCAGAGAAAAGCAGTGGGTTATGGCTGTTTAGAGTGAGTAATTACTTCTTAGTAATGTCCGCACCAAACCACTTCTCAGAGATTTTCTCTAGCGTACCGTCAGCACGCATAGCTGCAAGTGCTTCGTTTACTTCTGCTTGAAGCTTCTTACCGTTTTCGTTATTAACAAATGGCCATGCGTTTTCGATAGTTTCGAAAGGTTGACCTGCTAGTTGCAACGGTAGACCTGTTTTCTTGATTAGCTCAAGTGCTGATAGGCGGTCCATAACAAAAGCATCGGCGCGACCTAGTGCTACATCGTGCTCAATACCTGTGTCGTAAGTTTTTACGTTGATTTTGCCGTCTTTGTCGTAGTTACGTAGCAGCTGTTCAAAGTTTGAGCCTAGGTTAACCGCAACGGTTTTACCATCTAGGTCTTCAATGCCTTTAATGCTGTCGTTACCTTTACGTACAGTGATCTGTGCGCCATCAACCACGTACGGGTCAGCAAATAGGTATTTTGCCTTACGTGCGTCTGTCATTGTGATTTGGTTTGAGATCGTATCGATACGACCTGTTTCAAGAAGACCGAATAGACCAGAGAAGTTCGCTGTTACGTACTCCACTTTGTAGTCATTACGTTTACCAATTTCATCCCACAGATCCACTTCAAAGCCTTGTAGCTTATCTTGCTTCACAAACGTGAACGGGAAATAACGGCCAGACATGCCTACTTTTACTTCAGTGGCAGCTTGAACAGTAGCAGCAGATAGTGCGATAGCCGCAATTGCAGCTTTAACCCAGTTTTTCATTTGGTAACTCCTTATCATTATGGGGTGAGATGTTACTGGGAAAACAGTCAATAGAATAAATAACCAGATGTTATTAACCATAACCAGATTGAATTCTAATTTTGGGGATAACTAGACAAGATCCGGGCATAAGTGGATCATTATGTGAGTAAATTTGGGGCAATTTGTGTGGATCCAGACATTTTGGCTAAAATTATTGTGAATAACTTGGATCTTATTCACTGGATCCGCGATCAATTGCTGGCGATCTGATTTATCAACAGGTAAAATTGCCCGTCATTTCAAATAACTTAAATAGAGTGGGGGCACCGTGTCATCTTCGCTTTGGTTGCAATGTTTGCAACAGCTTCAAGAAGAGCTACCAGCTACAGAATTCAGTATGTGGGTTCGTCCGTTACAAGCGGAGCTCAATGACAATACTCTTACTCTATTTGCACCGAACCGCTTCGTGTTGGATTGGGTGCGTGATAAGTACCTAAATAGCATTAACCGTCTACTGCAAGAGTATTGCGGTAACGATATCCCACATCTTCATTTTGAAGTGGGAAGTAAACCGGTATCGGCGCCTAAGCCTGCAGCCCCTAAGCCAGCGCGCACAGCCGCTGATGTTGCCGCTGAATCTTCGGCTCCGGCACAACTTCAAGCTCGTAAACCTGTTCACAAGACATGGGATGATGAAGAGCCTGCAGCAGAGGTCGACCTTAACCACCGTTCAAACGTGAACCCTAAACACAAGTTCAACAACTTCGTTGAGGGTAAGTCGAACCAACTTGGCTTAGCAGCAGCACGCCAAGTTGCGGATAACCCAGGTGCAGCGTACAACCCACTATTTCTATATGGCGGTACCGGCCTAGGTAAAACTCACCTATTGCACGCGGTAGGTAATGCGATTGTTGATGGTAAGCCGAACGCTAAAGTGGTGTACATGCACTCTGAGCGTTTTGTTCAGGATATGGTTAAAGCCCTACAGAACAACGCGATTGAAGAGTTCAAACGCTACTACCGTAGTGTTGATGCACTGCTTATCGATGACATCCAATTCTTTGCTAATAAAGAGCGTTCTCAAGAAGAGTTCTTCCATACTTTTAATGCGCTACTGGAAGGCAATCAACAGATCATTCTAACTTCTGACCGTTATCCAAAAGAGATCAACGGGGTAGAGGATCGTCTTAAATCTCGTTTCGGTTGGGGCCTAACGGTTGCGATCGAGCCGCCTGAACTAGAGACGCGTGTTGCGATCTTGATGAAGAAAGCAGAAGACCACCAGATTCACTTAGCTGATGAAGTGGCATTCTTTATCGCTAAGCGACTACGCTCAAACGTTCGTGAGCTTGAAGGTGCATTGAACCGTGTCATTGCTAACGCAAACTTCACTGGTCGTCCAATCACTATCGATTTCGTACGCGAAGCACTGCGTGACCTACTGGCACTGCAAGAGAAGCTGGTTACTATCGATAATATTCAGAAGACAGTGGCGGAGTACTACAAGATTAAAGTAGCGGACTTACTGTCTAAGCGTCGTTCTCGCTCAGTTGCGCGCCCACGTCAATTGGCGATGGCACTGGCAAAAGAGTTAACCAACCACAGCTTACCTGAGATTGGTGATGCATTTGGTGGTCGTGACCACACCACGGTTCTGCACGCGTGTCGTAAAATTGCTCAACTTCGTGAAGAGAGCCACGACATTAAAGAAGACTATTCTAACCTGATCCGTACCCTTTCTTCTTAATACACAGTATTCTTAACCAGAGATAACAGAATATCGGCCGCTCGTTGGATAACGGGCCGCCCTTGATACCTTAAGAGCAAGCTATGAAATTTACCATTGAACGCAGTCACCTGATTAAGCCGTTACAACAAGTCTCTGGCGCACTGGGTGGTCGACCAACCCTGCCAATCCTAGGTAACCTACTGATCAAGGTTGAAGATAACGTATTATCAATGACCGCCACCGATCTCGAAGTGGAGTTGGTGAGTCGCGTGACACTAGAAGGTGAGTTTGAAGCGGGCAGCATCACGGTACCTTCTCGTAAGTTCCTTGATATCTGTCGCGGTTTACCAGATAGCTCTGTGATCACAGTGGTTCTCGACGGCGACCGCGTTCAAGTACGCTCTGGCCGCAGTCGTTTCTCTTTAGCAACGCTACCTGCGGCTGATTTCCCAAATATTGAAGACTGGAGCAGCGAAGTTGAAGTGTCTGTGACACAAGCAGAACTGCGTGGTCTGATTGAGAAGACACAATTCTCAATGGCGAACCAAGACGTTCGTTACTACCTCAACGGTATGTTGTTTGAGATTGAAGGCTCAACGCTACGCAGTGTCGCGACCGATGGTCACCGTATGGCGGTATCTCAAGCTCAGCTTGGTGCTGATTTCGCACAAAAGCAGATCATCGTGCCTCGTAAGGGTGTTCAAGAGCTCGTTAAGTTATTAGATGCGCCTGAACAGCCGGTAACGTTGCAAATTGGTAGCTCAAATGTGCGTGCTGAGGTGAACAACTATGTCTTCACTTCTAAGCTTGTTGATGGTCGTTTCCCTGACTATCGCCGCGTAATGCCGCAAAATACTACCAAAACGCTAGAAACTAGCTGTGATGAACTGCGCTCTGCTTTCTCTCGTGCTGCAATTCTATCGAATGAAAAATTCCGTGGCGTGCGTGTGAATCTTGTGGATAGCGAAATGCGCATTACGGCGAACAACCCAGAGCAAGAAGAAGCGGAAGAGATGCTAGACGTGAACTACGAAGGTGACGCGCTAGAGATCGGCTTCAACGTAAGCTATGTTCTGGATGTATTGAACACGCTACGCTGTGAACAGGTTCGTGTTTCTATGTCAGATGCCAACGCCAGTGCACTGATTGAGAACGCACAAGATGACAGCGCAATGTACGTTGTTATGCCAATCCGTCTATAGAGATGGTGCCGTCGTTAATGATTAATATGATGACGTTATGCCACTCTCTCGTCTGATCGTTAAGCAGTTTAGAAATATTGAAGCCTGTGACATTCAACCGTCATCAGGCTTTAACTTTCTTATAGGGGCGAACGGCAGCGGTAAAACCAGTGTCCTCGAAGCGATTTACCTGCTCGGGCATGGCCGTTCTTTCAAGAGCTCCTTAACTGGTCGCATCATCCAAAATGAGTGTAGTGAGCTGTTTGTTCACGGCCGTTTTTTGACCTCGGATCAATTTGAGCTGCCTATTGGCATTAATAAGCAGCGCGATGGCACAACAGAGGTTAAAATAGGCGGTCAATCTGGACAAAAGCTGGCGCAATTAGCACAAGTCTTGCCTTTGCAGTTGATTCACCCAGAAGGGTTTGATTTACTGACGGATGGGCCGAAACATCGTCGTGCCTTTATTGACTGGGGCGTGTTTCACAGCGAATCTGGTTTTTACGATGCATGGGGGCGAGTGAAGCGCCTTAATAAGCAACGTAACGCGCTGCTCAAAACGGCAACCCACTATCGCGAGCTCAGCTACTGGGATCAGGAACTGGCGCGATTAGCAGAAAACATCAGCCAGTGGCGAGCAACCTATGTTGAACAGCTTAAACAGGTCGCAGAAGAGATTTGCGCCACCTTCTTGCCAGAGTTCGAGATAAAGATTAACTACTATCGCGGCTGGGACAAAGATACGCCTTATGCCGAGATACTAGAGAAGAATTTTGAAAGGGATCAGCAGCTTGGTTACACGTTTAGTGGACCAAACAAAGCGGATCTAAAGATAAAAGTGAACGGCACTCCAGTGGAGGATGTCTTGTCACGAGGTCAACTGAAGTTGATGGTGTGCGCGCTGCGCGTGGCTCAAGGCCAACACCTCACCCAGATGACAGGTAAGCAGTGCGTCTACTTAATAGATGACTTCGCTTCCGAATTAGATAGCCAACGCCGAGCACGCCTTGCGGAGTGTTTAAAGGCGACCCAGGCACAAGTTTTTGTAAGCTCTATTACCGCTGATCAGATTGCCGACATGCATGATGAAAATAGCAGGATGTTTCATGTGGAACATGGCAAAATAGAGCAAGGATAATTAGTCAGAGAGTAACTATGTCAGATAATTACGATTCATCGAGTATTAAGGTACTGAAGGGTCTGGATGCGGTACGTAAGCGTCCTGGAATGTACATTGGCGACACGGATGATGGTACCGGTCTGCACCACATGGTCTTCGAGGTGGTAGATAACTCTATTGATGAAGCACTTGCTGGTCACTGTAATGACATCATTGTTACTATTCATGACGATAACTCGGTTTCTGTTCGCGATGATGGCCGTGGTATCCCTACCGAAATGCACCCAGAAGAGCAGGTATCTGCAGCGGAAGTAATCATGACGGTTCTTCACGCGGGTGGTAAATTCGATGACAACTCATACAAGGTATCGGGTGGTCTGCACGGTGTAGGTGTTTCTGTAGTAAACGCACTGTCGAAGCAGGTTACTCTTACTATCCACCGCGGTGGTCAAATCCATACTCAAACCTATCACCACGGTGAGCCTCAAGCACCACTAGCTGTGATTGGTGAGACGGACAAAACGGGTACAGAGATTCGCTTCTGGCCAAGTGAAGAGACGTTCTCTAACACTGAATTCCACTACGACATTCTAGCGAAGCGTCTGCGTGAGCTTTCTTTCCTAAACTCAGGCGTATCGATCAAGCTGCGTGATGAGCGTGAAGAAGACAAAGGCGACCACTTCATGTTTGAAGGTGGTATCCAAGCGTTTGTTGAACACTTAAACACCAACAAAACACCAATCATCCAGAAAATCTTCCACTTCGATAACGAGCGTGATGATGGCATCACTGTCGAAGTAGCGATGCAATGGAATGATGGTTACCAAGAGAACATCTACTGTTTCACCAACAACATCCCTCAACGCGATGGTGGTACTCACCTTGCGGGCTTCCGTGCAGCGCTAACGCGTACACTGAACAGCTTCATGGATAAAGAAGGCTTCTCTAAGAAAGCGAAGACAGCGACTTCAGGTGATGATGCACGTGAAGGTCTGACGGCGGTTATCTCGGTGAAAGTGCCAGATCCTAAGTTCTCAAGCCAAACCAAAGACAAGCTGGTTTCTTCTGAAGTGAAATCTGCGGTTGAGCAGGCGATGGGTGAGAAGCTGTCTGAGTTCCTAATTGAGAACCCAGCGGAAGCGAAAACGGTTTGTACTAAGATCATCGATGCAGCACGTGCACGTGATGCAGCGCGTAAAGCTCGTGAAATGACTCGTCGTAAAGGCGCGTTAGACCTCGCAGGCCTACCAGGTAAACTGGCTGACTGTCAGGAAAAAGATCCAGCACTCTCTGAACTATACATAGTGGAGGGTGACTCGGCAGGCGGCTCCGCAAAACAAGGCCGTAACCGTAAGAACCAGGCTATCCTACCGCTGAAAGGTAAGATCCTGAACGTTGAAAAAGCGCGCTTCGATAAGATGCTGTCTTCACAGGAAGTAGCAACGCTGATCACAGCACTTGGCTGTGGTATCGGTCGCGATGAGTACAACCCAGATAAACTGCGTTACCACAACATCATCATCATGACCGATGCCGACGTCGATGGTTCGCACATTCGTACGCTACTATTGACCTTCTTCTACCGTCAAATGCCTGAGCTTATCGAGCGCGGCTACGTGTACATCGCTCAGCCACCGCTTTACAAAGTGAAGAAAGGTAAGCAAGAGCAGTACATCAAAGACGAAGACGCAATGAACCAATACCAAGTGGCATTGGCTCTTGATAACGCAGCACTTCACGTAAATGCTGATGCGCCAGCATTGGCAGGTGAAGCGCTAGAGAAGCTGGTTCAACAATACAACTCTGGCATTAAGCTGGTGGAGCGTATGAGCCGTCGTTACCCACACGCACTGATGCACGAAATGATCTACATGCCACGCCTAACGGCAGAGCAGTGTCATGACGAAGCTGCAGTTGAAGCGTGGGGCAAACAGCTTGTTGAGCAACTGAACGCGAAAGAAGTTGGTGCAAGCCAGTACTCGCTAGAAGTTGAGAAACACGAAGAGCTAGGTCTAAGCTTACCTAAAGTTGTTGTTCGTACACACGGTGTGACACACGAGCACGCATTGAGTGTCGAGTTGTTTAACTCGAAAGAGTACGACAAGCTAGCAAGCCTAGCTGAAGCCCTAGATGGTCTAATCGAAGAGGGCGCTTACATCAAACGTGGTGAGCGTACTCAAGAGGTGAACAACTTTGTTGATGCTCTGAACTGGTTAGTGAAAGAGTCTCGTCGTGGTCTAAGCCTACAGCGATACAAAGGTCTAGGTGAGATGAACCCAGATCAGCTTTGGGAAACCACTATGGATCCAGAGACACGTCGCATGATGCAAGTAACGATCGAAGATGCAGTCGGTGCAGACCAGCTGTTCACTACACTAATGGGTGACCAAGTTGAGCCGCGTCGTAACTTCATCGAGGAAAACGCATTGAAGGTTGCTAACCTGGATGTGTAGATTGTCCTAAAAAACAATCTGAAAATTTTAAAAGACTGCCAGAAATGGCAGTCTTTTTTATTGCCGATATTTTAATTATCTTTCAATAGGTTGGTTCGTCATCCTCAAGAGGGAGGAACGACCGAGTTGGGGATCTCTAGAAGCGCGTAGAAAAATTTTTTAGCTCGATCCCTTGAAACTATTTTGCTCAATCCATATATCTAGTTGTGAAGAGGATGACTGTCTTGCTCAAGAGAGAAGAAACAGATCCTCCGGAACGCTGAACAGGTATCGCTCAGGAGAGGATAACCTTGAAGGCACACAATTGAACTGATTTATTACTACGTCCCAGCGTTATGAGAACCCGAGGAGTAGCGGATAAATACCTTAGTCGGCAGCGATCGAACACACTATCGATCCGTGCAAACTCACGACTAAGACTATTGCTTACTAAAAGGATAGCATTATGAGAACTGTAGATTTCACTCCACTATACCGCAACGCAATTGGCTTCGATCGTCTATTCAACATGATGGAAGCGAACACATCGAAGAACTCTTCAGGCGGTTACCCTCCATACAACATCGAGCAGAAAGATGAGAACAACTACCGTATTACTATGGCAGTTGCAGGCTTTGCTGAAGAACAGCTAGACCTCACTCAAAAAGAGAACATGCTGATTGTTAAAGGTGAGCGTAAACCAGAAGCAGAAAAAACCTATGTGTACCAAGGTATCGCAGAGCGTGATTTTGAGCGTAAATTCCAACTGGCTGACTACGTAAAAGTGGTAGGTGCGAGCATGGAAAACGGTCTATTGCACATTGATCTAGAACGCGAAATCCCAGAAGCGATGCAACCACGTAAGATTGCTATCAATGGTAATGGTCTAATCGAAGGCTAATTACGATTAGCTCTTGAGAGCTAAAACTATCGGGAAATAAGAGTGAAAGAGCACCCAATGAGGTGCTCTTTTTGTATTTGGGCTACGGTAAGCTAAAAGCTCTGATTACTGCTCGCTGTAAGCTTTCTCCACTTCTTCAGCAATGATTGCAATGCCTTTCTGCATCATCTCATCGTCTTGCACATAGTTCATACGCAGACATTGATGGGCATGGTCCCACTCATCCTCTTGACCAATAAAGAAGTACTCACCTGGAACAATCAATACCCCGCGAGCTTTTAGACGTTTGTAAAGCTCCATAGTTGTGATTGGCAGTTCATCAAACCATAGCCACAAGAACATCGCGCCCTCTGGTTTGTGAATGCGGAAGCGCTCGTCGGTGATTGCTTGTTGCAGCAGCTCGACAGCTCGCAGAGATTTCTGACGGTAGAATGGCTTGATGGTGTTCTCACTCAGCTCAAGCAGGTCGCCTTTCTCAATCATATGATGCGCAAGTGCAGGGCCGATGCTGCCCGGCGCCAAACTGATGATGCCATTCATATTGGTCATCGCTTGTGTGACTTCTTCACTCGCAATCACAATACCGCAACGCACACCTGGCAAACCAAGCTTAGACAGGCTCATGCATAGGATGGTGTTCTCGTTCCAGAAAGGCTCTACATCCTCAAAGATGATGTTTGGAAACGGCAAGCCGTAAGCATTATCGATGATCAGCGGAATGTTGTTTTCGCGTGCTAGCTTATCAAGTTTACGGATCTCTTCATCTGTTAGTACGTTGCCCGTTGGGTTGGTTGGGCGTGAAGCACAGATAGCCGCTACCGACTCATCCACTTTGAGCTCTTCAAAGTCGACGTGGTACTTGAACATGCGATCATCAAGCATCTCAATTTCTGGGTGGTAAGAGACAAAAATGTCTTCATCAACACCCGCATCACCATAGCCAATGTATTCAGGCGCTAGCGGCAATAGGATTTTCTTATGTGAGCCATCTGGCTGCTTACCTGCAAGCAGGTTGAACAGGTAGAAGAAGCCACTCTGGCTACCATTGGTTAGGCTGATGTTCTTTTCGCTGATATTCCAGCCGTAGGTCTCTTTAAGTAGAGCTGCTAACGCTTTTACAAAAACATCTTTGCCCTGCGGTCCATCATAGTTGGCGAGGGCGTTGATCAGGGCTCCACTGGCGAGGAGTTCCTCACTGGCTTGGTGAAAGTAGTCGAGCATGGCAGGAATGGCTGCTGGGTTACCACCACCGAGCATGATGGCACCTGGAGTACGTAGGCCATCATTCAAATCATCCATTAACTGCGTAATACCTGAGTACTGATTAAACTTTTCACCAAATTGAGAGAATTGCATCGCTTGTGTTACCTAATTCATTATGTTCGTTTTAATAGTTTGTGCACCAGATGTTGCTGGTGGTCGAGGGTAATTCTTGAACATACCGCAATGTGTCGGATGAGCAAAGCACGAATGTGGTATCAAACGAAAAAAAGCCAGCGAAATATGCTGGCTTTAATAACAATGGTCATGATTATACTGCTTGGTGCTTATTTAGCCCCTGTATAAACCACAAGCACTTTGTCGTCCTTGTATTGGCGTTCGAAGGCGTAGTAGCCCTCTTGGTTACGAATGATGTGTTTGCCCTGTGCAACCGATGGGTGGCGCTGACGGAACTGACCTAGCGCTTGCCAGTGCTTCAGTAGCTCGGCTCGTTCACCCTTGATTTGCTCCCAAGGCATATCTGAACGAGTGCCCTGCATTGGATCGGATCCCGTTGGTCCGAAGTCACGCGCAACTTCATCGCCGTAATAGATCTGTACTGCGCCTGGAGCCAGCATCAGCGCGTTCGCTGCTCGAGTCTGTTTCGCAAAATCGCTACCATGTTGTGTCCAGAACAGAGAGGTATCGTGTGATGATAGGTAACTCAGAACATTGAACTCACTGTCGCCGTTGATCTTTTCTGCGTAGCGAAGGTAATCAGCGTCGAGGTCAGACAAACACTTAAGCGCCTTTGGTGCGATATCACTCTGGAATTCGAAGTTAATGATCGAATCAAATCCGTTAGCGAAGTAATCCGATTTCACAACGCTATGCGCCCATACTTCACCTGTCATCCAAAATGGTAAATCATCCAATGCTTTGTCTGGGTTGTTCTGTTTCCATTCTGCGAGTGCTTGAGTCGTGCTCTCTTTTAGCTCTGCCCAGGCATCAAGTTCGACGTGTTTGGCGGTATCGACGCGGAAACCATCAACGCCATACTCTCTCACCCAGTCTGAAAGCCAAGTGATTAGGTGTTGGCGAGGTGTACGCTGTACATCTTCAGCGTTGGTCTCTTTGTTAGCGTAGAAATTAGGATGTCCTGTCAGCTCTGTGGATTCGGTTTTTAGATCTGGCAGGTGCGCAAGTGACATAGTGATGTTGTTGTAGCCAGGTGAATCATAGGCGCCAATATCGCTGCGTAGCCATGCCTTACCCCACCATTTCTCCCACGCTTCTTGGTCACTGTAGGAGATGTAGTTATTGAAGTAGTGCCAGTTTTGTCCCTCTTTTGGCTGCCAGTCAGTCCAATTTTTACCAAGCGTCTGCTGTGCTTCTTGGTCACTGAGGTTGAGTTTACCGAAATCAAACTCCTGCATGTCGGCGAGGGTTGCGTATCCGGTGTGGTTCATCACCACATCCCAAATCACGCGGATACCTTTACTGTGAGCGGTGTCGATGAAGGTTCTAAGCTCGTCTTCGCTCCCCATGTTGTCATCGAGCTTGGTCCAATCTTGGTGGTAGTAGCCATGGTAAGCGTAGTGCTTAAAGTCACCACGGTCGCCACCGCCAACCCAGCCGTGGATTTGCTCCAGTGGCGAGGTGATCCAGATAGCATTAGCACCTAGCGATTCAATGTAGTCGAGCTTCTTGGTTAAGCCTGCTAGGTCTCCGCCGTGGAAGGTGCCAACTTCATTTTGGCCATCTTTGCTGCGCCCATAGCTGTTGTCATTGTCTGGGTTGCCATTATAAAAGCGGTCAGTCATGACGAAGTAAACCGTGGCGTTATCCCAACTAAATGTCGATTGTTCTGCTGACTCAACCTCTTCAAGTAAAAGAAGCCCTTGGCTTGAGTTGGCCGGTTTCATGCTGATCGTGCCGTTGGTCACTGTCGCTTGCTGGCCAGAGAGTGCGTCACGTAACAAGGTGCCATCTGCAAAGGTCTTAGTGACATCGACGGTGGTCGGTGATTCGCTTGGCACCGGACATGTGAAGCTCTGAACCTTCTTCTCTTTCGGCTTGACCTTAACTGTCAGTTCATTGGACTGTGGGTTGAGGGTAAATTGGTAGGTATTGGCCCTGAATACCTTGATATCTATTTGAGACTCTTCCGCGCAGTCGTCGACACGCAGAGGTTTATTAAATTTCACTCGGCTCTCTTCTGCCAAGGCGTAGCTTGTGCCACAGGTTTGCGCGGCATCGCTAATAGAAAAGGTGTGTGTGCCTTTGCTGAGCTCGTGCTCGGCAATCAATGTACCTTGTCCTGTTGATTGAAAGGGCAGCGCCTGATCATCAATGGTCAACAGTAGTGGATTGTCGCTGGTTTGGCTGCATGCGCTGAGTGCAAGAATTGAGAGCGCGAGAGTGGTCTTCTTCATTGTATCCTTCCCCGAATAAGACTCTCGTTATATCAAAGGTTGGGATCTACATTCTGAGGACTAATACAATCGAGTTGTGGTTATTACCTCTACAAATAAATACCGAGTTCACAAAAACAAAAAGGGAAGCACGTGCTTCCCTTTGGGTATTTACCTTTTGTTGCTCAGAGCATCGCTTTGAACAGCTATCTCACTCGTACTTATTTTTGCAGTAGAGAGATGTCAGCAATCTGTAGGAACAGGTTACGTAGGTTGTTCAATAGCGTTAGACGGTTCTTCTTAAGCGCTTCGTCATCAGCCATAACCATTACGTTGTCGAAGAATGCATCAACAGGCTCACGTAGCGCTGCTAGCTTGCTTAGGGCTTCTTGGTAGTTACCTGTCGCGAATGCTGGCTCTAGTGCTTCCGTCATTACTGCAACGTTTTCAGCCAGTGTTTTCTCTGCGTCTTCTTGTAGAAGTGCCAGATCGATATCTGTTGCTAGTTCACCATCGAATTTCGCAAGGATGTTACCTACACGTTTGTTCGCTGCTGCTAGAGCTTCTGCCGCTTCTAGTTCACGGAAGTGAGAAACCGCTTTAACACGTTGGTCAAAGTCAGTTGGCTTGGTTGGACGATTCGCAAGTACCGCTTGGATGATATCAACGCTGAAGCCAGCATCTTGGTACCATGCACGGAAACGACCTAGCATGAAGTCGATAACGTCAGCTTCTACGTTGTCGTTGGTTAGCTTGTCACCTAGTAGTTCTTTCGCTTTTGCGATCAGATCAGTTAGGTCTAGGTTGTAGCCGTTTTCAACGATAATACGCAGCACACCTAGAGATGCACGACGTAGAGCGAATGGGTCAGAACCTTTCGGTGCTTGACCAATACCGAAGATACCTACGATAGTGTCTAGCTTGTCTGCCATTGCTACTGCAGAAGAGATACCTGTGCTTGGTAGGTCATCACCTGCGAAACGAGGCATGTACTGCTCGTAAAGTGCTAGTGCAACTTGCTCGTCTTCACCATCGTGAGTCGCGTAGTGCATGCCCATAACACCCTGAGTATCCGTGAACTCGAATACCATAGATGTCATTAGGTCACATTTAGCTAGTAGACCTGCGCGCTTAGATTTCTCAACGTCAGCATCGATCTGCTCAGCGATGTAGCCAGCAAGTTCTGTGATGCGGTCTGTTTTGTCTTTGATAGTACCAAGTTGCTTCTGGAAGATAGCTTGGTCTAGTTCAGGTAGACGGTCGATCAGAGGACGCTTACGGTCTGTGTTGAAGAAGAATTCTGCATCCGCTAGACGTGGACGTACAACCTTCTCGTTACCTTCGATTACGTAGCGAGGCTCTTTCGATTCGATGTTTGAAACGAAGATGAAGTTAGGTAGTAGCTTCTTGTTGTCATCGTAAACAGGGAAGTATTTTTGGTCACCCTTCATGGTGTAAACCAATGCTTCAGAAGGTACTTTTAGGAACTCTTCTTCAAACTTCGCAGTAAGAACGACTGGCCACTCAACCAGAGACGTTACTTCTTCTACTAGGTCATCTTCTAGATCAGCTGTACCACCAACCGCTGCTGCTGCTTTTTGCGAATCAGCAAGGATGATCGCTTTACGCGCTTCGTAATCTGCCATTACTTTACCGCGCTCTTCTAGGATCGCTGGGTATTGCTCTGCAGAATCGATAGTAAACTCTTGCTCACCCATGAAGCGGTGACCACGGATAGTGCGGTCAGATGCTACGCCTAGGATCTCGCCTTCGATAAGGTCAGAACCCATCAGCATCGTTAGTGTTTTAACTGGACGAATGAACTGAGTCGTCTTGTTGCCCCAACGCATTGGCTTCGCGATTGGTAGGTTACCCAGTGCTTTTGCTGCTAGCTCAACAACGATTTCAGACGTTGCTTGGCCTTTTACCTCTTGTTTGAAAAGAAGCCATTCACCTTTGTCTGTCACTAGACGGTCAGCTTGCTCAACCGTGATGCCGTTACCACGAGCCCAACCTTGAGCTGCTTTAGTCGCGTTGCCGTCAGCATCGAATGCTACAGAAACCGCAGGGCCACGCTTTTCAACGATTTTGTCTTCTTGGCCTTCAGCCAGTGCTGCTACTTTAAGAGCAAGACGACGAGGTGCTGCGTACCATTTCACGCCTTCGTGAGCCAGGTTCGCGCCCTTTAGCTCTGCTTCGAAGTTTGCTGCAAACGCTTCTGCTAGAGTACGAAGCTGTGTTGGTGGTAGCTCTTCAGTACCCAGTTCAATTAGAAATTCTTTAGCCATGATTACTTCTCCTCGTCCTTCTTGCACATTGGGAAGCCAAGCGCTTCACGCGATGCGTAGTATGCTTCTGCAACTGATTTAGTCAGGTTGCGGATACGAAGGATGTAACGTTGGCGCTCTGTTACAGAGATAGCTTTACGCGCATCAAGGATGTTGAATGCGTGGCCAGCTTTTAGAATGCGCTCGTAAGCTGGAAGCGGAAGTGGCTTCTCAAGCTCAAGTAGTTCTTTACACTCTTTCTCACACTGATCAAAGAACGTAAATAGGAAATCTACGTCAGCGTGTTCGAAGTTGTAAGTTGATTGCTCAACCTCGTTTTGGTGGAAGATGTCACCGTAAGTTACTTTGCTGCCGTCTGGTGCGATGTTCCACACTAGGTCGTAAACAGAGTCTACTTCTTGGATGTACATAGCTAGGCGTTCGATACCGTAAGTGATCTCACCAGTAACAGGCTTACACTCAAGGCCACCAACTTGCTGGAAGTAAGTAAACTGAGTGACTTCCATACCGTTTAGCCATACTTCCCAACCAAGACCCCATGCGCCTAGCGTTGGGTTTTCCCAGTTGTCTTCTACGAAACGAATGTCGTGTACTAGCGGGTCGATACCAAGAACTTCAAGTGAGCCTAGGTACAACTCCTGAATGTTGTCTGGAGATGGTTTTAGAGCTACTTGGAACTGATAGTAGTGCTGCAGACGGTTCGGGTTTTCACCGTAGCGACCATCGGTCGGACGACGTGAAGGTTGAACGTATGCCGTAGACATTGGCTCTGGGCCAAGTGCACGTAGACATGTCATTGGGTGAGAGGTGCCAGCACCTACTTCCATATCTAGAGGTTGAACAATAGTACAACCGTTTTGTGCCCAGTAATCCTGCAGCGCGAGGATCATTCCCTGGAAGGTTTTGATATCGAATTTTTGCATAGTCAGGTTCGCGCGATTCTTATAAATGATTTGAAAAATAACAATCAAGTATACCCAGATATTTGCCCAGCGAGTAGCGTTAATCTTGTTTAATTAATAGCCTTAAATCCCTTTTAATGGATTTTTTACCCTTTAATCTTCTTTTTTCGACTTAACGGGAATTTTTAGTCACTTTTCAGCTTGTTTTAGAGGAGGGGGCTCGCTAAAATCACGCCGTCTTTGGGGAGTAGCTTACCTATTTATCAACACTGGGATAATAGGTTCGTTCGTCAACATAATTGATGCAAAATCATCATGGCGTTCGAGACGACAATCGACCACAACAACACATAAGTCGACATCGTTTAGCAAGACCTTAGACAAACATCGTGAACCGGGGTGGGGCGCGAGGTTTGTCTACGGTTAAAATAATAATCCCGCCCCAAATGAGCATGTCGTGAGCGTTTTAGCAATCTCTATTACAACTGTTGCCTTGGCCGAGATCGGTGATAAGACACAGTTACTCTCTCTTCTGTTAGCCAGCCGTTATCGCAAGCCGATACCGATTATTGCTGCAATCTTCTTTGCCACTATTGCCAATCATGCCCTAGCGGCTTGGTTAGGTGTTGTTGTATCCGATTACTTGTCGCCAGAAGTCCTTAAATGGGTTGTGGTGGTGAGCTTTTTGGCGATGGCGGGTTGGATTCTGATCCCAGATAAACTTGATGACGATGAGGAGATCTCCAGCCGTGGTCCGTTTGTCGCAAGCTTTATTGCGTTCTTCATTGCTGAAATTGGTGATAAGACTCAGATAGCCACTTCTATCCTAGGGGCTCAGTATGCCGATGCGCTGCTGTGGGTTATCTTGGGCACCACGATTGGTATGCTATTAGCCAACGTGCCTGTAGTAGTGATCGGTAAATTGTCAGCCGATAAGATGCCACTGGCGTTGATTCGCAAGATCACCGCTCTGCTGTTTGTTGGCTTAGCTATCGCAGCCGCAATCTATTGATGATTTTTTGGCGATAGGTTCCTCGTTTTTCTGGGAAATCTATCGCCATATCTATCAATCTATAATTATAAGCGTGCCAATTTTTGCGCTGCGATCTGCATTCTGTGTTGCAGTTCAAACTCTAACAGAGAGGTGGTGTGAGTACCGCCGACTGACATATCACTGTCACAATTGTCATGATATTTTAATGTTGTGAGTTGAGAACACGAGGGCATGATTATGTTGACGCGTTATATGGGAATCACTCCACAAAGCCAAAGCTACCTGTTTACTTTTGGCTTGGCATTAACTCTATTGGGGATGGTATTAACTGACATGTGGTTGCCGATGGTGGCAGGTGCGATGATCATGACCGGACTCGCCGTTGAGGCTTGGATTCGAGTCGCCCATATTATCCCTATGCGTAAAGAACTACGCTCAATTCAACACCAACTCGATAATCTGCAGCAACGCAGTCGAGATAGCGAATAACAAAAAGCCGCTCACTGAGCGGCTTTTTTACGTCTGAAACAAATCTTTCTTAGGCTTCTAGGCCTTTCTTGATTAAGTACTGGTATGGCACAGAATCCGTATTCTGTCCTACAAGTTGATGATCCATAAATCGACAGAAACTTGGGATGTCGCGTGTGGTTGATGGATCGTCTGCCGTTACCAGTAATACATCGCCATCCTGCATGTTTCGAATTGTCTTCCTGACCATCATTACCGGTTCTGGGCAGCGTAGCCCTTGTGCTTCTAAAGTGTGTGTGGCCAGTTCAGGATTGAATGTCATGATAGGTGTCTCTTTCTGTATAACGAGGGGAATAATACGTCTGCAGAAAAAATATGCAATAAGTGCTTGGCAAACAGAATTATTTACTATAAATTATTTAACAAGTTGGTAACAACTTAAACAAATGACAACTAGCTAAGGAGTGGCGATGTTGACAGCACTTGATAGATTAACCATATATTCGGTTCTCTGCTTTATCTCTTTTTGCGCGTTAGTGTTACGCACACCAGCAGAGGCCTCGTTAATGCCAATCTTTGGCATAGCAGCAACAATTATTGGTATTTGGGTTGAAATGCGACGCTGGCGTGGCTTGCCAGAAGAGCAGGAACATTAAATCGTAAGATATTTAACCTAAGTACAAAACGTTTTTCCGATACGACACATTCCGACACTATCCCCAAATTTTCTTGGGCTTCCCCGCGTAATTGCGGGATTTTTTTTATCTAAAGCATGCTATAAACATTAATTATCAAAATTGATTGTTAACAAGCTCATTAGGTAAGCGTGTGGAACTAGAAGACATCTATCGTCGAGATTTAAATCTGTTGGTTGCTCTTAAAGTCTTGATCGAAGAGGGTAGCGTGAGCCAAGCCGCTTTGCGTTTGAATCTCAGCCAGTCTGCGACCAGCCGTGTATTGGGGCGACTTCGCGAACTCCTTAACGATCCCCTCTTTACTCGCCAGGGGCAGCGTCTACTGCCGACTAAGAGAGCACTCGAAATTAGCCAGCGTATTGATCAGCCGTTAGAGTCATTTCGCCAGCTGTTAAGCCCAAGTGACTTTGACCCATACTACTGCACGGAACGCTTCCTGATCGCGACTACAGATTACGCGATGCAAACCATCCTTCCGTATGCGCTGCCTAAGATTTATGAGCAAGCACCAAACATCTCGTTAGAGTTTGCACCGCTTCAGCATGAGAATCTATTTAAACAGTTGAGTACTGAGCGGGTTGATATGGCGATATGCCGACCAACAGGTCCTGTCGCCCCCTTGCATCAGCAAGTATTAGGACCTGTTGGGGTATCGTGCCTGCTTTCTAAAAATCACCCTCTGGCTGATAGCGCGTTAAGCCTCAATGATTATGTATCACTGCCTCATGCGATGATTGCTATCAGTGATGGCGTAAAAGCCTTGCTTGATAATGCATTAGCTAATCAACCTCCAAGAAGGATGGTGCTGCGGGCCTATCATTTGGAGGCGGCTTTAGCGATCGTCGATAGAATGCCTCTTGTGATCACAGTGCCTGCCGACCTCGCGTATTTAGTGGCAGAGCGCTACGACCTCGTTGTTAAGCCACTACCATTCGAGTTTATGCCGTTTGATTATTCACTGATTTGGCATTCGCGTTGTGATTCGTCAGCTTCTCAGCAATGGTTGAGACGAGTGGTGAAAGAGGAGTGTGGTGAGTTAATTCAAAAGCGGATTGCCGATGTCGGGCTGGGTTAACGGAATGAAAAAGGGCTGAGTAAACTCAGCCCTTTGTATTTTTTCTTGAAGCTCTATAGCTTCGAGTGTTTAAAGCTATAGCTTGATGACAACACGACCAGTGATTTGACCGTTAGTAATGTCTTCAGCAGCTTGGATCGCATCATCCAGTGCCACTTCTTTAGTTGCTTGTTGATAGAACGACTCTGGAAGTAGTTCAGCTAACTGTTCCCATGCCTTGATACGTTTCTCACGTGGACACATTACTGAATCTACACCCTGTAGACGCACGTTACGTAGGATGAATGGCATTACCGTTGTTGGTAGATCGAAGCCACCCGCTAGGCCACATGCCGCTACAACGCCGTTGTAATCGATCTGTGCCAGTACTTTTGCTAGAACTTTGCTGCCTACCGTATCGATAGCACCAGCCCACAGCTGTTTCTCTAGTGGTTTTGCTGGCTCTTCTAGCTCTGCACGCTCAACAATGCGCGATGCGCCTAGAGATTTAAGTAGCTCACCGTTCTCAGACGCACGGCCTGTTACTGCTGCTACTTTGTAGCCCAGTTGGTTAAGTAGAGTGATAGACACACTGCCTACACCACCGCTTGAACCCGTTACTAGAATCTCGCCGTCTTCTGGCTTAACACCTGCATCAACGATAGCTTGAACACATAACATTGCTGTGAAGCCTGCAGTACCAATCGCCATTACTTTTTTAGCGTCTAGGCCTTTTGGCATTGGTACCAACCAGTCACCGTTTAGGCTCGCCTTTTCAGCCATGCCACCCCAGTGACCTTCACCAACACCCCAACCAGTCAGTACCACTTCGTCGCCCGCTTTGTAACGAGGGTCGTCTGATTGAGAAACCACACCTGAAAGGTCGATACCCGGTACCATAGGGAAGTTACGAACAATGCGCCCTTTACCAGTGATCGCTAGACCATCTTTGTAGTTTAAAGATGAGTAGTTCACATCAATCTTAACGTTGCCTTCTGGAAGTTGTGACTCGTCAATTTGAGAAACGCTAGCAATCGTTTTTTTGTCTTCTTGGTTTAGTACAAGTGCTTTAAACATGGTGCTCTCCACTGGAGGAATATTAGGAAACTGAGATAACTGTAGTTGAATAATTGAAGAAAAAATAATGAAACGTCAACATTGAATCTATGCATCAAATGCATAGTTCCAGTTTTGTGATATCGGTAAGTCGGCAGATAAAAAAAATGCAGCCCTAGAGACTAAGGCTGCATTTTTATCGTTACCCTACTAACGACAATTAATTGGTCTCTTAACTTAGAGTTACTCTAGATTAAGGGCGTTCAAATACCGTTGCGATACCTTGGCCCAAACCAATACACATGGTTGCTAGGCCGTACTTCACGTCCTTCGCTTCCATTAGGTTAATCAAGGTGGTTGAGATACGCGAACCTGAACAACCCAGTGGGTGACCAAGTGCGATTGCACCACCATTGAGATTTACTTTCTCGTCGACCACATCCAGAAGACCGAGATCTTTAGCACATGGCAGAGATTGCGCTGCAAAGGCTTCGTTAAGCTCAATGACGCCCATATCTTCAATCGATAGGCCTGCACGTTTCAGTGCCTTCTTAGTCGCTGGAACAGGTCCGTAGCCCATGATTGATGGGTCACAGCCTGCAATTGCCATTGACTTAACACGAGCACGAATCGTCAAACCAAGCTCGTTAGCTTTCTCTTCGCTCATGATCAGCATCGCAGATGCACCATCAGACAGCGCTGATGATGTACCAGCGGTTACAGTACCGTTAGCTGGATCGAATACTGGGCGAAGCTGAGATAGGCCTTCAACTGTGGTCTCTGGGCGAATTACTTCATCATGATCTAGTGTGAACAGTGAACCGTCGGCCGCGTGACCTTCAGTTGGTAAGATCTCGTTTTTAAAACGACCTTCAACCGTTGCAGCATGTGCTCGAGCGTGAGAGCGGGCAGCGAAAGCATCTTGGTCTTCACGACTGATGCCGTGCAGCTTACCAAGCATTTCTGCCGTCAGACCCATCATGCCCGCAGCTTTCGCTACGTTCTTTGACATGCCTGGGTGGAAGTCCACACCATGCGTCATAGGAACATGACCCATATGCTCAACACCACCAATCAGACAGATATCGGCATCGCCAACCATAATTGAGCGTGTTGCATCATGCAGAGCCTGCATAGATGAACCACATAATCGGTTAACGGTTACAGCACCAATTTCAATCGGTAGGCCAGCAAGTAGCGCAGCATTACGTGCCACGTTAAAGCCCTGCTCAAGTGTCTGTTGGACACAGCCCCAGTAGATATCTTCAATCTCACTCGGGTTAACTTGTGGGTTACGCTCAAGAATGCCTTTCATCAGGTGTGCAGAAAGGTCTTCTGCACGTGTATGACGGAAAGCGCCACCTTTGGAACGGCCCATTGGGGTGCGAAGGCAATCAACAACAACTACGTTCTTCATTTTGTAATTCCTTTTCCAAATGTGGGTTATAGAGAGCTAGCTTGTTGAGCGTCGTAAAAGCTTTCGCCTTTCTCTGCCATATCAAGCAATAGTTGAGGTACTTGGTACATTGCGCCAAGGTCTTGGTAGCCTTTCGCTGTCTCAACAAAATTCGCGATGCCCACACTGTCTAGGTAACGGAAAACGCCGCCTCTGAATGGAGGGAAGCCAAGTCCGTAAACCAGAGCCATATCAGCTTCTTGTGGTGAAGCAATGATGCCTTCTTCAAGACACAGTACCACTTCGTTGATCATTGGAATCATCACACGCTGGATAATAGTCTCTTCATCAAATTCCTGTGGTGCTTGGCATACGTCAGCCAAGATAGGAAGGATGTCTTCAGAGAAAGCTTTCTTTGGACGACCACGTTTGTCGACGCTGTAGCTGTAGAAGCCGCTGCCATTTTTCTGACCAAACTTGTTCGCTTCAAATAGCGCGTCGATCGCGTCACGGCCTTCTTTACCCATTCGCTCTGGGAAGCCTTGTGCCATTACATCTTGTGCGTGATGCGCAGTATCAAGGCCAACCACATCCAGTAGGTAAGCAGGACCCATAGGCCAACCAAACTTACGTTCCATGATTTTGTCGATCTTGGTGAAGTCAGCACCGTCGCGTAACAACATGCTAAAGCCGCCAAAGTATGGGAAAAGAACACGGTTAACGAAGAAGCCTGGGCAGTCGTTAACGACAATTGGTGATTTACCCATTTTCGCCGCGTAAGCAACAACGCGATTGATGGTTTCATCTGAAGTGTGCTCACCACGGATGATCTCTACTAGCGGCATGCGGTGCACTGGGTTAAAGAAGTGCATACCACAGAAGTTTTCTGGGCGTTGCAGCGATTTTGCCAGTAGATTGATTGGAATCGTCGACGTGTTAGAAGTAATCACGGTATCAGGACTAACCTGCTGTTCTACTTCACTCAACACAGCTGCTTTAATTTTCGGGTTCTCCACTACCGCTTCAACAATCACATCTGATTGCTCGATACCTGCGTAGTGAAGGCTAGGAGTAATAGAAGAGAGAATACCTGCCATCTTGAAGCCATCGATGCGGCCACGAGATAGACGTTTATTAAGAAGCTTAGATGCTTCGTTCATGCCTAGATCTAGTGATGCTTGAGCAATATCTTTCATCATCACAGGCACGCCTTTCAGCGCAGATTGGTAGGCAATACCACCACCCATGATGCCTGCACCTAATACTGCAGCGCGCTCAGTAGCTTTATTCGCTGACTTGCCAGCTTTCTTCGCGATGCCTTTGATGTATTGGTCGTTAAGGAATAGGCCAACCAGTGCTTTCGCTTCTTCAGACTTCGCCAGTTTAATGAAGTGTTTACGCTCGATATCCAGTGCTGCATCACGATCGCAACGAGCAGCTTCTTCAATTGCGATAACAGATGTGATCGGCGCTGGGTAGTGAGGACCCGCTTTCTGAGCCACTAGACCTTTCGCCATAGTAAAGCTCATCATTGCTTCTAGCTTGCTGAGTGATAACGCAGAGGTTTTCTGTTTGCGGCGAGCAACCCAGTCCAGCTTCTCGCTCGCGGCCAGAGATACTGTATTAATAGCTGATTCAAGTAGTTGGTCAGTTTCAACAATCGCATCTAACAACCCAACTTTCAGTGCTTCATCTGCTCGGCATGCTTTGCCTTGCGTGATGATTTCCATTGCGCTGTCAGCACCAATAACACGTGGCAGACGTACACAACCACCAAAGCCAGGCATGATGCCTAATTTGGTTTCTGGTAAGCCGATGCTGGTGGTCTTGTCACCAATACGGAAGTCAGTGGCTAGTACACACTCACAACCGCCGCCAAGTGCATGGCCGCGCATCATTGAAAGGGTAGGAACAGGTAGGTCTTCTAGCTTGCTAAAAATAGAGTTCGCAAAAATCAGCCACTCTTCTAGTTCCGCTTCTGGTTTCGCGAATAGGCCCAAAAACTCCGTGATGTCTGCACCTACGATGAAGGCATCTTTGTTTGAAGTTAAGATCAAGCCGCGCAGTCCAGCGTGGTCATTTAAAGCATCAAGTGCTTTGTCGAGTGATTCTAATGTAGCAAGGTCGAGCTTATTTACAGAGGCTGGAGCACAAAAGCTAAGTTCGGCTATACCATCTTGTAATTCCTTTACCTGTAGGGTGTTAGCTTGGTAAATCATTGTCTATCTCCATGACATACAATCGACGATTGTTTGAGAGAATTTTGTTATCTTTCTTTAAGTATAGAATACCTGGTAAGACCAGTTTCTTTAGTCTGTACTCACCACTGGCTAATTTCAATACATTTTTTAAACAATTGTTTAACATTGTGCGTTGGCACAGATCCGCTAACCCTTATTATTCACTCGTGATACACTTTGCCGCCCTGATCGCTAAAGTAAATGATATGAATGACCAACCATATTTAATCCCGGCTGCTTCGGCTGTTTTTGAAGAAGAAATTAAGAAAAGTGTCTTCATTACCCACCTTGCTCATACACCGAGTATTGAGGCGGCTAAGCAGTTTGTTGATCAGATAAAACAAGAGCATAGCGCAGCAAGACACAATTGCTGGGGATTTGTTGCTGGGCGACCAGAAGACTCGATGAAGTGGGGCTTCAGTGATGACGGTGAACCATCAGGAACGGCCGGTAAACCAATATTGGCTCAACTGTCTGGTTCTGGAGTGGGAGAACTGACGGCCGTGGTGACTCGTTATTCGGGTGGAATTAAGCTCGGCACCGGTGGTTTAGTAAAGGCGTACGGCGGTGGTGTGCAACAAGCGCTTAAGCTGCTTCAAACTATCGAGAAAAAAATAACCACAAAATTGCGCCTAGAGTTAGACTATGGGTTTATGCCGATCGCCCAATCAATCATGTCGCAATATCAGGCGGTAGAGGTTGAAGCGGATTATGGCGTTCAGGTCATAATGGTCATAGAGATTGAGCTGCTTCAGGTCGAAGCCTTCACTCAAACCATGATCAATAAAAGCGGTGCCAAGGCACTGGTCACTCAAGTAAAAGATAACTAGGAAGTGTGAAGCCTTTCGCTTCGTTCATTAGCTCATGCAATTTCGCTCAATTATTCGAATCGTCGGATTATTATTAGCACTCTTTAGTGTCTCAATGCTTGCACCCGCGCTGGTGGCATTGATCTATCGAGATGGTGCTGGTGTTCCTTTTGTTACGACCTTCTTTGTTTTACTTTTCTGTGGCGCTACCTGCTGGTTTCCAAACCGTCGCCACAAGCATGAATTAAAGGCGAGAGACGGCTTTCTTATTGTTGTTCTGTTCTGGACTGTAATCGGCAGTGCTGGTGCACTTCCTTTTTTAATAGCAGATAACCCAAATGTTTCGGTTACTGATGCCTTCTTCGAGTCTTTCTCAGCTCTCACCACAACCGGTGCTACTGTTATTGTTGGACTGGATGACCTACCTAAAGCGATTCTTTTTTATCGTCAGTTCCTGCAGTGGTTTGGTGGTATGGGTATTATCGTACTCGCGGTAGCGATCTTACCGGTATTAGGTATCGGTGGTATGCAGCTATATAGAGCGGAAATCCCAGGTCCTGTTAAAGACAGTAAGATGACCCCGAGGATTGCAGAAACAGCAAAAGCACTCTGGTATATCTATTTAAGTTTAACTATTGCTTGTGCGGTAGCGTTTTGGCTGGCGGGAATGAGCTTCTTTGATGCCATTAGCCACAGTTTCTCTACTATAGCTATCGGTGGCTTCTCGACGCATGATGCTAGTATGGGTTATTTCAATAGCCCTGCGATTAACATGATCACGGTTGTGTTCCTGCTTATCTCTGCGTGTAACTACTCTCTTCACTTTGCAGCATTTGCATCGGGCGGTGTGCACCCTAAGTACTATTGGAAAGATCCGGAGTTTCGTGCGTTTATCTTTATTCAAGCGGTGTTGTTTCTGGTTTGCTTCTTATTACTACTGAATCACCACTCTTACGACTCTTATTATGATGCGTTTGATCAAGCGCTATTCCAGACGGTCTCTATTTCAACCACGGCTGGTTTTACTACAACCGGTTTTTCAGAATGGCCACTGTTCTTGCCAGTACTGCTTTTATTCTCTTCTTTTATAGGCGGGTGTGCAGGTTCGACTGGTGGCGGTATGAAAGTTATCCGTATTCTATTACTGACCCTGCAAGGCGCTCGTGAAATGAAGCGTTTGGTTCACCCACGTGCGGTTTACACCATCAAGGTTGGTGGTACGGCACTTCCTCAACGTGTTGTTGATGCGGTATGGGGATTCTTTTCTGCTTATGCTCTGGTGTTCGTGGTTTGTATGTTGGCTCTGATTGCAACGGGTATGGATGAACTGAGTGCGTTCTCTGCCGTGGCGGCAACATTGAACAATCTGGGCCCAGGCCTAGGAGAAGTAGCAGTCCACTTTGGTGATGTTAACGATAAAGCAAAGTGGGTATTGATTGTCTCTATGCTGTTTGGGCGCTTAGAGATCTTCACTCTATTAATTCTATTAACGCCTACGTTCTGGCGTAGCTAAGGAACCATTGTGGCAAAAGCACTATTTCTTTACTCAAGCCGAGAAGGGCAGACCAAGAAGATTCTTAACTATATAAAAGAGGAAATGGCGGAGTTTGATTGTGACATTCGCGATCTACACACCGTTGGCGACGTAGATTTCGCCCAGTATGACAAAGTACTGATTGGTGCCTCTATTCGTTATGGTCATCTTAATAAAAAGCTGTATCAGTTTATTGAGCGCAATCTTACTCAACTTCAATCGAATAAAGTGGCGTTCTTCTGCGTGAACCTAACCGCTCGCAAAGAAGACCAAGGTAAAGATACACCAGAAGGCAGTGCATATATAAAGACATTTCTTAAGAAGTCACCATGGCAACCCTCTTTAATAGGTGTTTTCGCAGGTGCTCTCTATTACCCTAGATATAACTTCTTCGACAGAACCATGATTCGCTTTATTATGACGATGACTGGTGGTGAAACGGATACCAGCAAAGAAGTTGAGTACACAAACTGGCAAAAAGTCTCTTTATTCACTGAAAAACTCAAGAATCTATAAGAGAAAAGCTTACTTTTGAGGCGTTTTGTTTTCTTTTTAATCGAACAATTAAAAAAAGCAAAAAAACTTAAAAAAGGGCTTGCCAATGTGATCGCAATCTCTATAATGCCACCTCGCTGACACGGGATGGCTTCGCAAGAAACCAGAACGAATCAGTAAGTCAAATTAGCCAAGCTAAGCGCTTGAAAAAAGTTTTGAAAAAAGTGGTTGACACTAAAACTTAAATCGCTAAAATGGCCGTCCGATTTGAGCGAAGCTCAAAAAAGGAAAAGCTCTTTAACAATTTAAACCTATCAATCTGTGTGGGCACTCGTTGATGAATATCAAAAATGAAACTTCGGTTT
>NZ_JAHGAN010000055.1:0-1449 GCF_030248625.1 Vibrio sp. D420a
TGACGGTATCAAGGCTGCAGAAGCGCTAGCGCTATCAATGACGGGTCAAGCAGCAGAGTAACGACCTGACACCGAAACTTGATTTTAAAAGGGCTCTTAGAGCCCTTTTTTATTCGTTCTAGTTATCAGACTGAGCGGGCTCGACTTGTTCAGGGTTCCACTTCCCTTCATGAATTACCGAGTTGACGTCACGTCGTGGCAGCCATCCCAAGGTTTCTAGCTCAGGCTTATCCTTAAAGTGCTCGACATGACCAAGGCAAAGGTAAGCAACGATATCGATCTCTTCTGGGATCTCCAGAGCCTCTCTCAACGCAGAGTCATGAATAATACTCACCCATCCTAACCCTAGGTTTTCTGCCCTTGCAGCCAACCATAGGTTTTGAACCGCACATACAGTACTGTACAAGTCCATCTCTTGCTTGATTGTTCTACCGAGAACTACCGGACCAGTTCGGTTTCTGTCGCAAGTCACGCAGATACCAATTGGCGACTCAACAATACCCTCTAGCTTCAATCTTTTATAGAGCGCTTGCCTTTCATCGCTAAACATCTCTGCCGACTCTGCATGAGCTTGATCAAAGCCACGCTTTATCTTCTGTTTGGTTTCCGCGTCTCGCACCACGATAAAATCCCATGGCTGCATGAAACCGACACTGGGTGCATGATGCGCTGCAGTGAGCACTCGCATTAGCACCTCTTCAGATATCAGGTCCGGCAGGAATTGGCCTCGAACATCTCGGCGTGAAAAAATAGTCTTGTAAACGGCGTCGCGTTCGTTGGTCGTGATTTCCATACTTCCCTATCACTTAGTTGAGCGGTTTGAATGAGCGATTGAAAGGGCATTATCCAACTAAAGCCACCATAAAACTAGCGGTAGTCAGGCAACATGGTAGAATGCCCCGCATCATCATAGACTTTGTCTTAATGACTGTTCCAACCCACCGCTAATACAGCCAACCTAACTGAGACCCTTATGCCATTTTCCAAACTTGGATTAAGCTCCCCAATTGTTAAAGCCGTTAATGCACTCGGCTACGATAAACCGACATCTATCCAAGAAAAAGCAATTCCTATTGTTCTTTCTGGTCGTAACCTTATCGCCGCAGCGCAAACCGGTACTGGTAAAACCGCGAGCTTCGTGTTGCCGATTTTGGAGATGTTGAGCAAAGGGACGACTCAGCGTAAAAAACGCATTCGTGCTGTGATTTTAGCGCCAACTCGTGAGCTAGCCGTTCAGGTTGATCGCAATATCAAAAAATATGCGAAGCACCTTAACCTAACCTCATTGGCAATGTACGGTGGAGTTGAGTACAAGCATCAGAAAGAGCGCCTCATTGAAGGTGTCGATATTTTGGTTGCGACTCCAGGTCGTTTGATCGATATGTACGGTCAAAAAGCGGTGTACTTTGAAGAAGTAGAAGTACTGGTTCTTGATGAAGCTGACCGCAT
>NZ_JAHGAN010000056.1:0-2815 GCF_030248625.1 Vibrio sp. D420a
CTGGTTCTGGTTCTGGTAGTACAGGGTCTAACGCTAATGTTGTGGGGGCAATCAACAATATGAACTCCAACGTTAATAAGGCGCTTGATGAACTTACATTAGATATCAATAACATAGGGTCAAATATCGAGGGCGGACTCACCAACAGCACAGAGGCTATCAATTCCAATGGCGAGAAAATATCGAATGAATTAGCAAGTGGTTTTGGCGATTTAAATGGATCTCTTGGAGGCATAAAAGGATCATTGGATGGAGTACAAGGTTCACTTGACGGTATTCAAGGCTCATTAGATGAACTCTCGAATGTTGATACTAGTAATGCTGGAACTGGCTCAACATGTATCAGTGATTCAAGCTGTAGAGGTTTCTATCGCTCTCGGTATCCAAACGGTTTATCTGGGGTAGCCAACGAGCACTTTCAACTAATCAAAGCTAATGCCCTTGATGGGTTCGTCGATACTTTTGGCACACTAGACCTTTCCAATGCTAAGCGCCCTACTTTTGCCATTCCAATAATGGACTTCGGTACATTCGACTTATCGGAGTATTTTGATTTTGACTGGTTATTTGGCTTTGTGCGTTTTTGCTTAATCTTCACTGCTATCGCCACTGCGCGTAAGAATATCTTAGGGGGCTAACATGGATTGGATTGTAGATTTATTTAACAAGCTAATTGAATTCTTATATCGACTCATCATCAGTCTAGTAGACATGATCAAAGACGTATTCATATGGGCTCTAGAGCAGGTTTTGTCTCTTTGCCAATCGTTAATCACATGGGTGTTTAGCTTCTTCGAACCTATAGATATTTCTCAGTATCTGACGGCTATACCTAGTGAAGTGTCTTGGATGCTCTCGGCCATTGGACTTCCTCAAGCTTTAACAATCATTCTCGCGTCATTGGTTGCACGTTTCTTACTTCAACTTATTCCATTAACGAGGTTAGGTTCATGATATACGGAATTGTTGGTCGTCCAGGAGGGGGGAAAAGCTATGAAGCCGTGGCTTATCATGTACTTCCTGCATTAAAAGAGGGACGAAAAGTTATAACCAACCTCCCCTTACAAATCGACCATTTTGCAGCGGTTTTAGGTGACGAAGTAAGACAGCTAATTGTTGTTGTAGATGGCAAGCTAAATGATTTCGGTTCAATGGAACGCCCATTCAGCAAGGTTTCTGATTATGAAGATGATTGGCGAAATACCAAAGGCCAAGGACCTCTCTTTGTTGTCGATGAAGCTCATATGACCTTACCTAATCGGAACCTCAATACAGAGATTCTAGAATGGTATTCATTACACCGTCACTATGGCGTAGACATAATCCTTGTGACGCAGAACTTACGGAAAATCCATCGAGATATCAAGGACATGATTGAGGTAACCTACTACTGTGCAAAAAACACAGCATTAGGTTCAAATAATACGTATACGAAGAAAGTCCGCTCAGGTGCCAATGGCGATGTTGTTAACACAAGTATTAGGAAGTATGAGCAAGCTTACTTCCCTTTCTATAAGAGTCACACAGCATCTAATTCAAGTGTAACTGAGGCTATGGCCGCAGATATCGTTCCTCTTTGGAAACGATGGCCTGTTATCGGTTCCCTACTATTCATGGTTTTAGGGATCGCTCTTTCTGTTTGGGCGTTCTCTCCTAAAGAATCACCAAAAGTTATGCAACCAACGGCTCCTCAAGTAAAGAAAGTTACTGAGGCTGTTCCTGCAGGAACACCAACCAAAGAGGTTAAAGCTAACAATGATTGGTTTGGCCCCTTAGACAACTTCCACTTTTTCGCTACTGGTTACTCTAAACAAATCGCTTATGTCAGCTATCGTACAAGTAGCCAGATTAACGATGAGCTTTCATTTTATAAGATATATATCGACGTATACGACAAACAACAAAAGCTCTTTAGCATTGAACATATTGACCTTCAAGAGATGGGATACAAATTCACTGTACTCGCAGAGTGCGTCTATCAGATAACTTGGGATGGTATAGATAGAATCGTTACATGTGGCAAGATTGAAGAAGAAAAAGCACGAGCACCTGATTTGTTTGATAGTGCATTACCGATTGACATCTGAAAGCATCAAACCTGACCGTAATCCGATGTAACTTAGGAAATTATTTAACTATATTCTGACTTTGGTGATGTAGAATTTCAATTAATCATACAAATAATCAAGTTTATAGAGCGCGAATATGAAAAAGCTACTTTTCCTAACAGTACTCCTTAGTTCATCGGCAGTCGCATACGACCCATATGAGTGTTTATCAGACGTATCTGCAGTAGACGAAGAGATGCCTGTTGGCTTAGCAACCGAACTATGTTCTGGGGCATGGTCTCAGGAACCGGCAAAATGTTACGTGGGAGCATCGGTCATTGATAAAGAGATACCAAGGTTCTTAGCTATCAAATTATGTTCTGGTACCAAGGACGCAATGAAGACCTTAGAGTGTTACGCAAAAAGTGCAGACTATGAATTAAATCGAGGCCTCGCAACAAGTCTTTGCGGTGTCAATGGCCACGGTGGAAACTAACCGCTCTGACCCGCAGGGATAAGTGAGAGCGGAGCGCGAACGATGCACCGAGCCACTCGATAATGGCAAATGGTTCTTAGAAATTAACTGGCGAGTGTTTCAAACTGCCCAAGCTGAGAATATGAAGTGCCAGCCCCTTTCCTGCCAGACCACCCCTTGCAGAGCCTCACTATACCAGTGGGGCTTTTTGCTACTGCAACCCATTAATCTAACATCGCGCTTAAACTGAGCGTCGTCCCGCGCTTCGTTGGGAGGGACCCGTTTCGTCGGG
>NZ_JAHGAN010000057.1:0-588 GCF_030248625.1 Vibrio sp. D420a
TATGCGTCATTACGAGTACGGAGAAATAAATGGAAGTAGTAGAAGCGGAAAAATCGGATCTAGAATCATTCTTCGCTTATCTTGAAAGTCAGTTGTCCGAAAATGGAAATGGAGAAATCCCACTTTTTCAGCCTATGTCCAGAGAGCAGAAAGAAATCCCGGAATCGACAAGAGAAAAGTTCACAAGTGGTTTTTCTCATTCATTCGGAGAGTCCGGCTGGAGGAAGCTTTGGGTTGTAAAAGATACTTCTGGAAGTATCAAAGGTCATATTGATCTTCGCCACCATACAGATGGAAGTCGCTCTCACAGAGTTTTGCTGGGAATGGGGGTAGATCTTTCTTGTCGTAAGCAAGGTCTTGGTCAAAAACTCATTGATGCCGCAGTAAGCTTCTGTGAAGAAAAAGAAGCAATTGACTGGCTTGACCTATGTGTGTTGTCCGAAAATTATCCAGCGAAGAACCTTTATTTAAAAACAGGGTTTAGTGTTGTTGGTGAGTTTAAAGATCAATATAGAATTGATGGTCTATCAGTCTCAGAGACAGCAATGACTAAGTACGTCAAAAATCACGCATAACAAACGACTATGG
>NZ_JAHGAN010000058.1:0-16732 GCF_030248625.1 Vibrio sp. D420a
AATCCCAATATTAAAAAAATATCAAAGTTGGATTAACTTGTTTAAAAACAATGGTTTATTGTGCTTTTTATCCCTTATTTAGTTTGACGATAGTCATTTTGATAACTAAGGTGATAACTAGTTGTCAATCTGTGAGGTTTGGTTGTGAATGTAAAAACATTAAATGAACTTTCTTTATTAGAAACAGCACTGTCAATTGAATACTCTAACTATCTAACCCTTGCTGCTGAGTCCTCAGTCCCCTCCCAATTTATTCAGCCATTAATGAATCTTTATGCAGCTTACTGCTACTTGGTTGGGCAAGGCAATTACAGTGGATTTGAGATACTGAACCATTCGAGCTCACTTAATGCACACTTCCAGTCATTCATTGGCTTTGTTTATAACAGTGATAATATCACTATCAAGCGCAGATATAACTTAGGTAATCAAATCAAAGTTCTTTTCAGGTACATTGCTAAAGATAAGCATTTAACCCTTGATGAATTAAAGCTTTCGGATAGAAAAATCACAGAAGACGCTTCGAATTGCCTAGCTCAGTTTCGAAAGATCAACATAGATAAAACAAAATCTGACTACCTTGATGGTTGGCAGGTGGTATCAAAAGAAGGCAAAGAAAATGAGGCTCATCTTGATGCGCTTTATGTGAATTTTGGCGAAATGTTTACAAACAAGGTTCATCTTGCTTTAAAGAACTATGCTGCCACACAAAAATCATCAACTGTTATAGGTGCACTAAAAGAACTTAGAAAACTTTTTGTGGGTATCACAATTGTTTATAACGAAAAGAGCGGGCTAACAATAGACACTCTTCTTAGTCGCAATCATGTGCAGCTATTCTTTCACAAGGTGTTTAGAGTGTTATTTGTGCGCTCCCAAGTTGCCCAATACTGCCCAAAGAGCTTTCATAAGCAATGGCGAAATACCATTAATCATTATACCGAGTGCTTCATCAATACGGGGGTTTTTGCTGAGCCTCACAAACCATTCATCGCTCCAGACTGGAAAGACCCAAAAAGTTCAGCACCCACCTTCTCTATTGGCGGCAATGCTACGCAGCCAGAAAACCTTAGGTGGTTCGCTAACATCCCACTCAAGATTAAAGATGAAGATGCTGTTTCTATTATTAAGCAACGTGTAGATAGAGACTTGGCGCATATTAAGCATGTGTGTCTTTTGAAATTTGAGGAGCTCTTAGAGCGAGAGGAGAGAAATAAAGTTTTTCAGAGCAAAGGTACCGTCAAGCCACTCAGTAGTAATAGCCATAATCATCAATTTTACAATCTTGTCGGTACAAATGAGCTAGCCAATACAGTAGCAACCTTTTATGCACACGGCATCGCAGCAAAAGGCGGTAGTTATTTATCATTTTTAGGGTTTAGCGGTAATTCTAGCCAACTCAACACAGAGTTAAATTTACCAACCAAATCAACATTGAACGTTCTTTTGACGCTTCTTGTTATGGAACATCCTCTAATTACCCCCTCTTGGTTAGCAAAGTGGGACTTATTTGATGTAAATGGCAATATGGTCGGCTATAAACAAGTTGGCAATCAGCACATTGCGGTTAGTTGCAAATCACGCAAAGGAGCGACTAAAGCACAACAAGAAGTAGTGCTCAATGATCTTTCTAAATCTATAGTTGAGTTCCTGATACAACATACTCGTATGAGCCGTGAACATCTGAAGCAGAAAGGAGATGTGAATTGGCGAAAGATGATTTTGACTGCAACCAATACCAATGTGATACGCCCAAATAACCTCAATGTAACTCTTCACTCAGCAATTGACTTTTATGATTGGCTACAAGACAGGTCGCTCTTTGATAAGAATAGTGATATCACTCAGAAAGATGTCAAAAATATTTCTGAGATTCATTCACTACGATCAGTTAGACGACACAAAGGTTTTCAAATTTATTTGGAAACACGCTCTATGGATGCTGTTGCGGAGGCGCTTGGTCATGAAAATAAAAATGCATATCTACTGACGTCTTATCTTCCTAAACCACTCATGGACTTCTTTAATGCTCGTTGGGTACGTCAGTTTCAGAACGCCATTTTACTTGAAGCCATGAAAGATTCAGTGCATCGACTTGATGCTGTCAACATGAGTGCTCGAGATATCGAAGAGTTTTTGAATAACCACGGCATAAGCAAGATTCCAGAGTACTTCGACCATGGTTTTGTTCAGAAGACGACTACTGATAATGAAGTTTCTGAATCATTAGCATTTGACCAGTTAACATATACTATCTCGATACCTCTTTTGCAGTTATTACTGGCGATACGTATGGTTGTCGAGAGTAGTGATGATGAGGAATCTTTTTTAGATATTGTGGCTCACTGGTATCAATCAGCAGTGTTTGTTTTAGATACGCTGAGTTCTGGCAAACATAGTGCTGATGATTTGATAGGAATGCTTGATATTGCAAATAACAACAAGCTAGACGCTGACTCGATCAAGGGAGCGCTGCTATGTTAAGTGTTGCTATCGATAATTCCTCTATTGCTAACCTTCTTGAAAGTATTGTGTTAGATCACTCGCTTTTGAACGGTCTAAGTGCAGAAACTCTTGAAGAAATTATCAATTTTTCAGTAACAAGTAATGACTATCGAGTATTAGATATCATTACTGATATCCATACTGGCATTTATGGTTACGATGATAGGCAACCAGAATGGTTAGCATCCAACTTTCCTTCAAACAAATGGGTACTAACATTTAACAAAACCCCAAAAACGATACATTGGGACACAGTTTATTTGGATGACGGGAAGAAACTCACCGACACAAAGCATCAAAAATTATTAAACAGTTTCAAGTACTGGATCACAGCAGTAGACAATCCACTTGAAAACGGTGGGAAGCTTATTAGTCCAATGACGGCTTATCAAAAAGTTACCAAAGTTATCTCTCTCATCAATGCTGTTTTGCTGCACTCGAAAGAATTGAAACTCGCAAAATATCACCTTCTGAATGTGAATGATGACTTCTGGTTAAACATCTTGACGAAATACGCCGAGAACGGAAACTTTCGAGGTGTGTACGAGGTTGATAATCGCACTCAGGCATTACTTAATAACGCTTGTCAAAATGTTTCTGATATAGAGGCGCAAGCACTCACAGAGAAGTACCCTTACGTTACTCGAGACATTGCACAGGATGAACTTTTCTTGTTTCTATCAGATACAGAAAAGGCGTGCGCTTGGCTTTTTGAACAAGGTTATTATCACACGGGAAAATGCATAAATTACACTGGCAACGCTGCTTTGTTGGGTAAGTTGTTGTTTAAAGGTAAGATGCTTTATCACGACATTAACCTCCCCAACTACGCAGAGCTTCATCTTAAATCGCCGAAGCGAAACTCAGAGTATCGTGCTGTTGAGAATAACGACACCTCAACAGGCATTAATCGACGAAGTATCTTGAGTTGCATTGATGCAATACGATTGATTCACATCAACCTTGATCGTGAAAATGTGGCTAGGCCTTCAATCTTGTCCGAGCGTGTCAGCGTTAGATATATTAGTCAGTTAGTTAGCTTAAAAAAAGCAGGGCGTACACGCACTTTACCGCCTAAGTTTGTGTTTAATTTAATTCGTCAGTGCTATGAGTTTGTTAAGGAGTATTTACCTACAGAGGAAGGCGCTGTTACTTTACTTGATGAAACATTAACACTGCTGTCAAAAGCAAGAAGTAAATCTGCTGCAAGACATTCCAACATACTCCGTCCAAATCACGATAGTCCATCTTGGAATGAAGAGTTGCATCGAGAAATGTCTGGTACGGAGCGAGGTTACTGGTTTCAAACTGAGGCGATCAATTGCCTGAGTAATGAATACCTAAAAAAAGTAGTAAAACAGGTCCAAGGCTTTAGAGAAAGTGTGGAAAATCGCTTTGAGCGGATTCGAGCTAACGAGAGCTTGTTTGATTTGTTCTCTGTGCTGCAAGGCGCAATACAGGTCTTGGTAGGAGCAATTATGGCTCGAAGACAAGATGAATTAATCAAGTTGAAGCCACATGGCAACCTATCACCTAATGTAGACCCCTTTTCTAAAAAAGGTGCAAAAACAGAATACAATCTTATATTTAAGGTAAAAAAAACTGGCTCAAAAGGGGTAAACGCAACAATAGAAAGACCCATTCCTTTGTCTATCGTAAAGTTCATTTGGCAACTGGAGCAGTTTAACATCAAAGCGAGTGAGCTGAACCTAAGCAAAGGAAGTCTATCTCTGTTTAACAAACTTAATTCAAATTGTTCCCAGTTAAGTCAGGTTTGTCACATGTCTTATAATGCGCACCTTGATGCCTTATGTGATTACTTAGAAACTGACTTGGTAGAATACGACAACGGTGAGTACCGTCGTAATTATGTTCGTCAGCACCAATTGCGACGCTTCTTTGCGATGGCATTTTTTTGGTCTAAGGGGTTTGATGGCATGGATGCTCTGCGCTGGATGCTTGGACATTCAAATATCGAGCATCTATATCACTATATCTCTGAATCGGAAACAGGGGCGGTACTAAATGGGGCTAAAGCTAGTGTGATAGTTCGTGGTATGGTCGATTCCACCTCTGAACTAGCCCAAATTGAAGGGATAGAAGAGGTTCGTAAAGTCATTGCAGAGCGACTGTCAGATGATAGCTCAACCCCAATCACTATAGAATCTGTGAGTGAAGCCGCAGAAGATTACGATGATGAGTCTTATCTAACCATCCCTCATATAAGCCAACTTCAAAAAGAGCAGGACATTGAAACAGAGGTTATTCAGCTTTTGGAAGAAGGTCGAATCACGCTTGAGCCAGAGTTTTTTACCATCGACGATGCTGACGGAAATACAACTCAAACCTTTAACCTAATTTTAAAAATCAAAGACCTTGATTGAGGGTTGGGATAATGAAAGTTTTAGAGAAAAACCAAACTAAGATACTTGAAACAGAAAAGCTGTTGAGGGAAATCATCACATCTCCAGCTGAATTTAAATATGATGAAGAGCTTATGAAAGCTCTTAAATCACAATCTGGCATCGCTAAATATAAGAATGAAGAGCGCAATATCGCACCATGCTCGCTAAATACAGTAAAAAGCATTTCAGAAGTACTCCTTGAGAGAGGTTTCTTATCCTTAGATGAGCTTCGTACTAATGCAAAGCTGGCGATAGAGGCGACACATCCCAATGAGAAAGCTTCCAAAGGCAACAAGCAAACTGTCGTAGGTTTAAAGCATAAAGTCGCTAATTTAGAATTAGAGCTAGATGCAGCCCAGCGCAGCAATTATCTACTGACAGTCATGGTGTCAGAGTTGCGCTCTAGGCTAAAACAACTAGCGAATCATGAAGGAACAGTAGAAGAACGACAAGAGCTTTATCGAGAGCACAGTCGGAAAATTGAAGCGCAGATGAACTTCACCTTTAATGGGGAGGTATGATGGCGGTTCGTAAGCTTAAAGGCTTTGAGCAATGGAGTCATCTTGGGTTTGATGGCAAACTTGTCTTTCGTAAACCTCTGGATATTCCTTTTGTAACCTACAGTAATCATACTCCTTGCTATGAAGCCAATGCCTACATCCATAGTTTGACGGTGAGAAACTTAAAAAGTGACACTATTCGAGGGTATGCTTACGATATCATCCACTTGGTTCATTTTATTGAAAAACAACCACTACTGAGCCGATTTAGTCAACTTACCGACTCAACATTTACCCTTTTTGTTCAATCATTACAGGTAGAGAGAACACCACTTGGCGAACTAAAACGCAAGAATAACTCAGTTATAAAGATTGCACATACCTGTTTGGATTTTTTACAGTTTATCCAAGACTTTCATGACTTGAGTGCTTTTATTGGCAAAGATAAAGGTAATTCAATTCAGATACTCGAAAAACATTACAAGCGCAAACAGGAAGGTCACAGAGGGGTCATAGAAGGCACCAAAATTACGCACACTGCCGTACCAACTAAAGATGAGATCAAGAAGCGTCACCCTGTTTCTGAAGGCGGTGCCTTGTGTGTGTGGGAATTTATAAAGACTCAGAAAAGCAAAGACAAACGCAGAAGGGATATGGCGCTATATACTGCAATGGAGCAATTAGGCGCTCGTGTATCGGAGCTTCATTTGATTAAAATGACTGATTATGAGGAAGCGAGACGCTCGGGTATGCTTACGCTTACTACTTTGAAGCGTAAAGATGATAACACCACTCGAAAGATCCCTGTACCACACCTTTTATTGTCAGTTATTGCGGATTACATCAAAGTTCGTAAGAAGGTCATGAAAGAGAAAAAAGTCCAACATGACTATCTATTTATTAGTTTAAAGACAGGTCAACGCTTGTCCGCCGAGTCATGGACAACGTACATCAACTTATGGAAAAAAGAGCTTGGTATCGAGGGAGAGTTGCACCCGCACTTGTGGAGGCACGCATTCATAACAGATAAGCTTAAAGAGCTTATTCTCGCTACAAAAGAAGTGAATGATAAAGACGACTTCCGAAAGCATCTGCTTCACACTCAAACGTTTAAAATGCAACTTCAACAGTGGACAGGCCATACGATTCTTAGTTCTTTAGACACCTATATTGACCTCGCATTTGCAGATATCCACGGCTACACAGAGGTTTATAATGCAGTATCCCTAAAGTCGAGTGTTGATTTGGCAAAGCGTCAGATTGAGTTGTTAGAAGAACAGATAGCAAGGAAGGAGTTAACGCCTACCGCAGCGCTCGGAGAGGTGAAGAAATTATTGGGAGCTTTTCAATCTGATATAGAAAAAAGCACAGTCTCCTCGTCACAGTAAAAGTCATCACCAAGCGGTCATATGACTCATTATTACGGTTGATTTAAGACACCGAGACCCTATATTCTTAAAATCCACCCACAACGCTACCTTGGCTATGCAAATCAAACGAGACTTTGACTACTATCACAACCTTCACGACGTCATTACCCACGCCCTGCTTCATTTACTGTGTCAGGTATCCGCATCTTCCCGTTTTGTTCCAGTAACATCACGAAATGACATACTGATAAAGTACCTTAAGCCAAAGCTCAACGATAAATCGTTATCGAATATCAAAAAAGACATCAAACTGATGCTCAGAGTAGCAAGAAAAAAAGGTGGGAACCTAGAAATGAAACTGCATCAACTTAATTCACAGTCGAAGCATACAAAACCCATCGGTGCTGAAAAGCTCTACAACCTACTCGTACACCTTTATGAGGTAGAGGGTATCGAATCAAGACTGTATGATGAGGGCAGTGAAACGGAGCCTGAGATCCTTTATATGCTAGAGGAACAAGTCGAACACGGTTTTGACCAAGAACATAATCAAGTCACCCCGCTATCGATGCTTATTCAACTAGAGCGTGCACCAGAGCTCATAAATTCAATTAATGCTCAAGGCCTATTCCTTGCTGAAATGAAAGAATGGAATGCCGAGATACATCAAGCCCACATATTAGTACATCCTGTTTAAGATAGTTGGCTAGCGATCTTTTCCCTACATTATTAAAACAGTTCCAATACAGAGCTTGCTGCGGCCCCTAAGACGGAGCTAACGGTTGGGTTTTCAAAAACGGCTTTAATTTTTTTACGTGCAGTCTCTTTGTCTTCCTGAGAAGCAGTTGAGTGTTCTATCTCGGTTAAAAGCTGCTCTACGCCGTGGACAAGGTGAATGTTAGAAACGTTATGATCACCAAATTGCGCTGAACCACTATTGTGAAAACTTCCAATATTGATGCCTAACGCCTGTTTCTGTGGTGGGTTAGTGTAGTCGTCAAACTCAATGCCTTTGAAAAATCGTAACTGACCCGAACGTAGATTTTCGATTCGAATTACGTTCTTATCACTTAAATCATTGATGACAGTTTCTAAGAACGGTAGACATTCATTCCATCGCAAACCCAGTGTGTTTGACAAAGGCATTTGCAAATTATCAAGGAGTAATACCTTATTATCAGGTAACTTCATCATCTCCTTGAGAACTACTTTTTCAACATGTTTTTCCATTCTTTTCCTCTGTTCCGTACGTGCTTATATGTGGGTGGTAGATATGATTTTTGCAGAAACATATAAGTTTAAGTTCACATAAGCTCAATCAGAGTATCAATGGCCTACGCGAAAAATTGCAGAATAAGTCAGCATAGTTTTGCAAGATATGTTGACAAAAAACCTGAAACACTAGATGTTCAACGCGCTGGCAATAGTATATGCGCATATAGGTTTTATGTCCTTAATTATGCAATTGGTTGATTTTTTTAACATTATGTATCCACATAATATAATGTAATTGAAAAATAGGAAATTTATAAGATATGAATGCATTAATAGAAACAGGTGAAGTATTAGCAAAAATGGGCAAGGGTTTGCTCAGTTTTTTTGGACTAACTAAAGGAAACAACTCAGCACCAAGCAACAGTAGTTTACTGCAAGAACAGCACAGAACATTAGGTTTAGGAGACGCAGAATATCGAAATCAAATTTTCGATAGTTCTTCCTCTGCAAAACTACACAATCACGATGGTAATTATTAAATAATGAGACCCGTATTATAAAGTCTATTTTTTATAGCACCCTCGGTCTGTGCAATGACGCAGCAGCAAATGAAAGATAAGCACAATTACTTACAACAAATCAGATTGAGGTCAGTGTCGACGTACATGGTCATAAATTTAACAGGTCAAGTCGTGATTTTCCCCTCTAAAATTCGTCCAACCTATCTTCTGGAAGTTGAATTCTAAAATTCAGAGTTCGCCCGTTAAGGTTAAATTCCCAAACTTCTTGTGCTTCATCGTGTAAGTCTAAATCATCACAACCATAGTATGCCGTCCATTCAAAACTAGCTTGAAGGAAACCAGTTCCAACAGGGAACCCTTCTTCTAGATGAAATGGTTCATCAAAATCAACCTGGTCAACAACAAAGCTATCAGTGGCATAATTAGCTCGCTCATTTAGCTGTGAACAGATAGCACCAATGATAGGAAAAAAGTCAGACTCATTATCAACAACTGCTTCTGCTACGGCATTTTTCAAATCGTCTAAATCACTTTCAGGCTCAAGTTTTAATTCCAACTCAACCTCTAACCATTCTATTGAATTCTGGATATTCATTAGTATTACCTCTAGTCACTACAGTAGCGTCACACCACCTCTGTAGATAAGCTATCATCTCGCTGATTGATTTCAAGTTATTGTTTTAATTGTTATATTACACAAGATTATTACCCCTGCGATTACACATATACATTACTTGAAATAACTTTTACCCCTGTTTATCTGTTTAGTCTTCAAAATTGACATCAGTTGAGTTGTGAGTTTCATCACCGTATTCGGGACGAGAGCGTAGCTACACCAAAAGCCTAAACCACTTGGACATTCAACAAAGTTAAACATATCTGCTTCATCACGCGATTGAACCTCGTATTCATTAATACGGAGGTCTTCATTACCATCGTAAAAGTCGTACATCATTTTCCCTCGATAGTTAATGTAATGACAACGTCGCTTGGCAATTAAGGTGCGACAGGATCGCATGGTGATCACAAACTAAATGTTAGTGGTGCTAAAACGTTTTGGACAGAAATCAGCTTCGCTAATCAGAACATTAACATGTCATGAATTTCGTGAAGTATGGAAAAATCGCTTAACTTGGTGTCTGACATTGATGATGCTGATCACACGAAGTAAGCATACATTGTCTTTGACTTGATAATATTGTGATAATTGATATGAGATTTATTCCATATTTTGTGTTTTTAATCATCACTATTTTCCAATGTTGAGGTGTGCATGAGAAATCGTTCAATTTTTGGGTGGAAGCTAAGCGAGAGTAGAGTTGTTTCTGTGGTTGAGCTAGAAAGTGGCACTCAGAATGACGTTATCTGCCCTTGCTGTGGAGACTTCATGGTTGCCGCACATAGTAATAAAGGCATAGCAAGCTACTTACGCCATCAAAGTAACGCAGAATGTCGCTACTCGTATGAAACCCAGTTGCATTTGAGTGCAAAGGAGTTCATTGAACAAGAGAAGCTCATTCCTCATCCGTATTCCAGTGGCATTTTTGATTCTAGTGATTGTGAAATGGTTAGTGTGAAAAACGTCCGTCTAGAAGTCTACCGAGATGGTAGGATTCCAGATATCGTCTGCCAGATCGGTAGGGAAGAGTATTACGTGGAAATTACTAATACTCATGAAACCCCACCAGATAAAATAGTGGACTTTCGAAAGCAGGGCAGGAGTGCCCTTGAGTTATTTCTAGTTGGATTGGACTCAGATTCGCTGCTTAACAGCTATGACAATGTAAAAGTTCAGATAACAGCATTAAATCCGCTAAATCCATTCTGGGATTTTATTGAGCAGCAAGCTGCGATGAGTATCAGCAAAGAAAGAAGCATGTTGTTGAGAAAGATAGCAAGGCATCGCAAACAAGTTCAAAGAATTACTGAAAACATTTCTGAACGAGAGGAACAAGCTGAGAAAAAGGTAGCCCGAATAAAACAAAGAGTTGAAAAGTGGCGAGAAAAAGAGCGGGAACAAAAAGAGCTCTTTAACCAGATAAAGTCCTTAGCGAATGACCTTCAAGTTGCGGTACTACGGCTTGAAGAAGAGAAGTCATCTTTAAATCAAGAATTAGAACAACTCAAGCAGAGCATCCATCTTAACAAGTTAGAAGCAGGAAGAATCATCAACAATGCGAGAGTTGAAGCAGAACAACAACGTGAAAAGATCAGAGTAGAAGTTAGAGATGATGTTCTAACTGAGTTAGTGTCGGAAGTAGAAGATGCTAGAAAGAATGCTCAAATGATTACCGAGAATGCTTTAAAACAAGAGTTATCAGTGGTTGAAAGCGCTCAAAGAACGGCGCAACAAATATTGGATGGAGCACATTACAAAATCATGAGTGAGCTTGAAGCTGCACTTTATAGAAAAGGTGTATCAAATGAAGCGTTGACCGAGTTAGAAAAACGCGTCAAATGTCTAAAACAAGAAACGGAGAGTCTAGAGCAAAAGAAAGCTGAACTAGAGAGTGGTGTTGATTTAGATGAACTTTTGAGTAAACAACAAGGCTTGCAGAGGGCGATTAGTAAGGAAACAAACCGCTTGAATGATCTTAAAGAAATAGGTGATAAATATGTCAAAATAATTAACGGTATTGCCATAGATTTCAAACAGTTAGATACAGCAGAGTATGCCTCTCTTTTGCCTGAACGTATTCAAAAGAAAATAAAAGTCAATCGAATGATCTTAGAAATGCAAAACTCTATAGAGTACGAGCCGTTGTAACAGAGAGCATGTCTTATGGATTATATTACTGTTACTGACATTCGAGCAGAAGAGAGTTATCGAAGTCGAAGTGATTGCTAGACGGATGTATCATATTGTTGTCGACTCATTCATCAAGCTTACTCATTCGAAGCTCCTTTTTCTTTGCTAACCATGTCAAAACCATGTTCAACCCCATAAATTACTTCACATAATAGTGCCTTATTTGGTGAGTTCAAATTAGCAATGACTCGACCAATTTCATTACCCAAGTCACAAAGCTCAATATTACCATCTGGAAGGCTATCAAGTGCTAGCTTGAGGTTTGAAAGAAAAATATCAGGGTTCAGCAAATCTGAACTAGGTTCATCGAAAACATCATTTCGGTTAGCCATGAAATCACCTGTAACCCGTTCTACCCCGTCGGCAAAGGATATCCAATCAAGCTTTGTTTCGCTCTTTGCAAGCAAATCACTGTGGTTATTATAAGGAGGCATCCTTCCTAGCAATTTTTTTTCAGTCAACTTTTTCTTGTTCATCGCATACAACCTAACAGGATATCTAGATTAGTTGCAGTATAGCAAAATCAGTTAGACTGCCGTTAGAACGAATGCGTGAAACAAGCTTTGGACAAAAACACGCTAGATTCTTAGGTCTAACGCGCTCGATATAGATTGGAATAAGTATCTTGAGACCTGAGGCGTTTGTTAGCAGTACTTTACTGAATCTATCAATTGTACAATTTTATCTCGATAGTATTGGTGTGGCGCTGAACTATATCTTGGATTATTAATACACTGCAATTTGTAGGTAATATCTCCGTACATCCGACGTTGAGTAAACCCCATTAACTCTAGCAAGGCAGACGGTGATTTAAGCTTGAGAAAGCAGCTTTTTGAAAGTGCTACTTTGTCATGAAAATGTTCATGATGAAGTTCACCTATAACCCTACGAGCACTTTTATAGTTCACTTTGTTCCCGATGATCTCAAAGCAGTAGAGCGAAAGAATAACCAGATCGGTATAGTAATAATTTACATCAATGTCATCTTGGTTCAATGTGACTTCTTGCAAAATTACTCCCCCACCAATACCAGCAGTCAAATTAGACCACATAGAATGTTTACGCATTTGGTGTCGTTCGGGACGCAGTACACCTTTAGCTATATCCCAAGACTTTGTGGCAGAATCAACCATTGTTGATTTGACCTGAACCTTTCTACTTATATCCTCAGAATCGAGGACTAGGTCATAGCCATTATCATCGACATCAGTTCGGTAAGCTTTGAGGTACCCCCCCTGCATTGCATAGGCTAACTGTAGATCAAACAATAATTTGTTCATTAACATCGACTCGCGGCGAATCGAATTTTTAGGCTCGTAGAAAAAATACCTCGATTTGTCATGTTTCATATTGATTTACCACCGTGTACTGCTAACGCCCTATTATGCAATGTTACACCCTCAATAAGCGCCTTATCCCCTCAATACCCATTGCCGTAGCAATTGTTGCTTCAAGACTCTTTGATAGCAAATATACCGTGATATCGATTGATATGTTAAAGAAGAGCCAAAACAACTCATATACCCTTCTGAAAGCTATTAACTCAGAAAACAACTCTTTGCGAGCACTAAACCTTGTTCTAGTGCAGTTTATAGAACCGGATTGTTTGTCAACGTCATACACTTCTACCGGTTGCAGTAAGTAATATTGTTTATGGAACTTATAAAACAAGACTTCAATTGCCGCTTCGCGAACAATATTATTGAAAATACCATAAGGAACAAAAATGCTTAGATGTCGAGTAGCTCCGTAATTTCCTCCTAACCTCTTCTTGTAGTTATCATAAGGTGCGACAGAGAAGCTCATTATGATGTTTTCCAATAATTCTACGCCAATAGCAAGTTCTACTAATGTCAACTTTATCCATTTGAACAATGTCACTTCTGATTTAAGTTCTTCACCTCTCAGAAACACGGTAGACAGATAACTCTTACCGTTAAAGTCTTGCTTATCTATTACTTTGAAATTCTTCATTTGCCATAAGTTACTAAATATTAATGAAAACGCTTCGATATGCACTCTATCCTCACAAAAAATGCGCCAGCGTGCTATCGAAGGTATAAAAATCATAAACTTGATATTAGGGTTTGTTGGCGAAAATCACCCCCCAGATTCTGTAGAGTATCTAACCTAACTAACTTTGGGGCAGATATGAATTGTTACGGAATCTGCAATAACTGAGCTTTCTCGTTGCATCAGGCGACTAATGAAAAATTGCAACTAGTTACTTGGCGAGCAGTATGCAGATTTTCCATTGAAGTAAGTTTGCCACATACGGTTATTAGCTTTAAACTAACCCTGAGAGCCTCGGGTATCCCTGTTTTTTCTTAGCGGTACTATTTACTGTCTGGCCAGAAGTAATTGTATCGCATTGAACTTGGCTTAATTGCAAAGCAGACCGCCGAGGACGTACGATAAGTTGAGGTGCTTTCCGTCCCACATACTTTGGTGATAAAACACCCGACGCTGCACACGGAATGTGTTCTCTATTTGATCTGAATGACAAACCTTCAGTATCTGTTTACAAAGCCATAGGCATTGCCTGTGGCTTTGTAACGACTAAACACTCTTCTCGCTCAGGTAAATATTGCAAGGCCTTCTTGCAAAATTAGGTACTGGAGTTAGTAGTAAAATTAGAAAAGTGCGGATAACGTTTGATATCGGAAAATCACTTAGTGAAGTATCCAGTTCTGCTAATGCAGATCACAATCGTAGACAAAAGATAGTTACCTTTTCAGCTCTAATTTAGTTAATGTCGTAATAACATTTGCATGGTGTAGCAAACATATTTCTGGTCGGCTCGGAGCACTTGAAAATTAGCTTGGCAACATACGTATGTTAGGCATTTTTTATTGCATTTATTACCGTTGCTTCCATATCTCCCAATAGTTTCTTTTCAGTTTCAAAGAACCACTCTAGGGTCAAAAACTCTAAGCCAAGCCTACCTGAAAAGTGCTCAGAGACAATAGCTCTGAAGGGTTCATCACAGGCTGTGAGGGACTTGCTAAAAATAAAGCCCTCATTTTCAAACTCAGAAACTTCTAGGTCATATCCAATATCAGATGCCATCTCTTTGAGGACAATACTACTAACAGCTACAAAAACGTAAACTTCCCCTACGATAAATCGATATAGATTAACAGGGTCTTTAATTGACAAAACAAAGGGGTAGTAGTTATCCCAGCGTTGTTCTGTTTTCGCTTGATTAAGCATGTATACAATAGGAGCCTCAATGCCTTCGAATACTTCAGCGAAGTCTTTTTCATATTCGGTATTTAGCGCAAGATAATATAGACCTTTTTCAGGGTTTAACTTTGCATAGGGTTGGTATTTAGATAGTTCTAGAGCTTTATTGAAAACATCGCCATGATGGCGTTCTTTACCATGAATATCAACACGCTGCATACCCTCAACCCCACCAACATCCCCGACGTCCTCCATAAGATATTTGTGCAACTTGTGTATTGATTCAAGTTGACGTTCAACTCTTTTATTTCTGTTTTTACTGCTTTTTACTTCGATAACAACGGGATCGGAATCTCCAAGAAGACATAAATCACCATGTCGTATTACATTTGTAAGATCGCATAGGATAGCTGGAACATTATTCTTGAACATATCCATGAGGAGAGCTAATTCTTGGTCAATGCCTTTTTTCCCATGAATATACCCCGACTTCTGTTTAATTTCAGCTGAGTCGGCCTCATACAGAAATCGTTTTAGGTTCCATTTACTTATGAATTTAAAAACCAAGCCATCCCCGAAACATCGCCAAAGATAGAGAAGGTAATTATTGCCCGCTATAGATTCCTTCCTTCTCTTGATCAGTTCCTTTAAGGCTCTAGCCTCGCTTTTTCCTAAGCCTCTATCTCTCAAGCCACGTTTTAAGACCACAAGCTCTTCTTTCCTTCTCTTTAACCTCTTTTCATCCCTAACAATTTGCTTAATCAGGTAGGATTGAAACTCGAGAAGTGGCTGAAGATCCGAAGACTCAGGGTCTATGTTATCAAGTTTGTTTTTGAAGGTGAGAATACGCCTTCTATAATATTTAATAAGGCTTAAATTTGAGTCCATTATGATTATCTAGTCCTTGGGCAGTTAACAGCTACCGCGACTCTACCCACTCCGAAGCATAAGAAAAATGTGGTTAATTTTGAGTTATAGGAATCAGTTGTTAATCACGTTGCTAGCTTCGCATGGGGTGAGTTGTCCTGAAGAATGATAGCTGTTCTAGACTATGCTGGTGCTAGTTTAGCATCCCCTGCTTTTCTGCTCGTTTGATGTTTTCGAGTGGATCCAAGCAGCTATAGCTATACATTCCTTCACGTTCCAAAGATGTTAAATCGTGTACTTGGTGTGCTGCGTATCCCATAAATTCAAAGTGCTGCTCGGATTTAAAGTCCGGCATTTTTCTAACCATTGCTATCATTTTTGCAAATAAGCTTGAATCAGTTTCCAAACTAGCATCATTAGCGAGGTACCAACATACATAAACCATGGCTACAGTGCTTTTATTCATGTCTTGCTGTGCGACGGAATGCGAAGAGACACCGATCGTAAGCACAAGTGCCAATTTTACAATGAATTTCATGAGCATTGACTAAAATTGATTAGAGTTTAAGTAATGACTGAGTTTGCATCTAGCATCATCAATTTGAGACTGTTGACCAAAGCGTTTCTCTAAAACGTCAAGGCCTTGCAATGCAAAAGGGGCTGTATACTCCCTTAATTCTTCTAGAGAAGAGCCTGTCTTATGAAGGTTAGCCAATAGTTGTAAATATGCTGGCATTACCTGTTCAAGAGAAGTAAGAAACAAACTGGTTCTAATTTCAAATGAAGCAGCGATTTGTTTTCCTACAGAGCGTCCTTTCAAAAAACCAAACATCGTTGAACTCCTTATCCTAATACTCTGACAGTTTGGATTACAGGTAGGATAACTACTATTTATCTTTATGTGTTTGACTAGGTTAACTAAATCAACATATTTACGAGTTTAGTGGGAAGTATAGTTGCTTCTAGTATAAATACGTTTAGAACCTTGCTATTAGTTTTGTATGGAAAAGTTATCTCTCTTGGGTGTGAATGAGTTTTCACTTTAACTGAAAATGGGGCACAACTGTTTTAGCTGGCAGTTTCGCTCTTTGTCTAAGCTCTGCAACTGAATCAGTAGTTACACCTAACAGTCAAGTGAATATTTATTCAGGGGAGTGACTGGGTGAAGAACCTAGATTGAACGGGTTACGTTACATAGCCGTTTTCTCTACTAAATTGAAAAATGAGTGACCTACCGTTCCGCTAGTATCTGAAGCGATGCGCTCCACTCCATTAAATCTGGCTATGCTCAGATACCCCAAGCCTCAAATTGACAACATTTATTACTCAAACCCAATATTAGGAAAATGCCCGA
>NZ_JAHGAN010000059.1:0-7022 GCF_030248625.1 Vibrio sp. D420a
AATGACCACATAGTTACCCGCGTAAGGGTGTTTGCGGGTCATAATAACCGTACCATCACCTGTCGACTGTACTGGCGTACCAATTGGTGTCGCAAAGTCAGTACCATTATGAGGTGAAACGCGCCCCGTCACAGGGTGCAGACGCTTCGGATTGAAATGCGAGCTCAAGCGCCAGTTACGGCTAACAGGGTATCGCTGGAAAGCTCTCTGTAGGCTGTCACCCTTCGCATCATAGTATTGACCATCGCTGTGCAGATAAGCGGAGACTAAACGCCCGCGATTAACGATCTTCACCGCTTCAATTTCACGTTTACCTGTCGCAACACCGTCAACATATTGAGCTCGTTGCAATACTTCAAAAGTATCTCCAGCACGTAAGTCACGGCTAAAGTTAAGCTTGTCTTTAAGGAGAGAAACAACTTGGTCAATCTCGACACTACTTAGACCGAGTTTATTCGCTGAGGTAGAGAAACTGCCATGAATAGCCCCCACCATTGGCTTCTGTTTCCACTCGCCAGGGATTGAGATATCTTCAAACTCATAGCTGCCATCTTCAAGGCGACGATAGACGACCTTGTCAGCAACGTTGAAGCTTAGCTCCATCTTCTCAAGATTGTTCGTCTCTTCATTGCGCCAAAAACGCAGCTGGTTACCCGGCTGAAGCGTATCAAGCGCTAGGTAGTTTAGATCCGTCTCCATAACACTCATCATCGACTGATAAGAGAAGCCTAATTGAGTGAAAATACCACTCAAGCTGTCGCCAGTTTGGATCTGATATTCGAATGTCGGTGGTTCAGCCACGTTATGCGATGGAGAGAGAATTGACTCAATCACGGTTGAGTCTGGCAAGTTGAGTTCAATGGTTCCAGTTAAACTCGACTGGGATGAGTTGATTGCGACGCCGATTAAAGCGAATACAGGCAATCCCAAAATGGTTATCTTTTTTACGGGCGAAAGCGCAGCAAACGGAGATGAAAATAGTTTTGAATACACGGTAAACAGGTCTTTCTACGATATAAAGACCATAGGATATGCTTTTCAAACGCATAAATCATCAATACATTGTCATAATATGACGCTAATCTTACTCGATCATGCTAAGTCATTGAGTTATTGTCGCCGAACTTTCCTAATATCTATTCACTACAGAAATAAAAAAGCAGAAGCATTACAGCCTCTGCTTTATCATCCTTTAAAATCGCTAACCCCCGTTATGCATTCGCCGTTGATACTAAGCAGTTATCTTCGCCAAACTCATTCGGGATGTAGCTGTCAGCATTGGCGTCATTAACCCATTGCTGATCGTCCACTAAGTAACGGAATTGAAACTCTCCGTCTTTTGGTAGACGTGTTTTAAACTTGTAGACTTTCCCTTTTGCCAACTTCTTCATTGGCGTGACCTTCCAGTCCAGGAAATCAGCGACAATAGACACTGAGTTCGCTTCTTGAGCCTCCAGCTCAAAGGTCACTTCTACTTCATCTTTGGTTTTAAAAAAGCGTTTGTTAATCATTCGCAAGCTCCATTTGTAAAAATCGTCCAACACAAAACCGATTTTGTGTCTAAATTTCAGTCAACTATCTAAGATAATATGTAATTTAGCTCACATAAACAACAAAACAATGAACGATTAAAACCTTTAATGCACTTCAATTGATTGCTTATTTACCGTAAAGCTCGATATCACTTTCTCGTCAGGGGCCTCTGCGTAAGACTGCTGAGCACTGTGTTGGTTGAAGCTCACCAAACCCTGATAGCTGTTTTGAGCTTCACCACCCGCATTTGTGATATCCAGAGTTTCTAATTGAATGCGGTCACCTAAAAGAAGCTCATCCACCAACACTACACGACTGCGTGCTTTATCAAATTTAAACAATGCTAGGTAATGAAACACGCCAGAGCCTTGATTGGAAACCCACATCGGTGCGACAAACATCTGATCTTGTCCAACAGTGAGTGCAACAATCTTATCTGTAGCCACTTGCACAGTACCTCGCTCTGCACCGGAATCGTATCGACCAGAGGCGATATGCTTAGAGTCCATATATTCATCAATAAAAGCGAATGCTTGGGTCTCTGGCACTTTAATTGTCCAAGGGTTGGTTGCTTTTAAGTCAAACACCAACTCAACCACAGGGTCGTAACTCACCTGAGATGAGGGGAATTTGGCCAGTATCTCTTCATCAGTCAAACTAAAGCGATATAGACCCGCAACAATCACAACCACCAGCATCACAATTGGGATCAATAGGATCAGGGGAATCGGTAAAATTTTCTTTTTCATGAACTTCTATTCTTTGATTTTCATCGACTTGTGCAGACCTTAAATGGCTTTAGTATAATTAGCAATATGAGCTTAACCAGAAAGCGAGTTGTGCATGAATACAAATAGTGCGAATGAAAAAGCTGTAAGAAGTTGTGAATGCCGTTGCGGTGCCACCAGCTTGGTCTGTCGTGGCGAGCCACTCAGAACCGCGGTATGCCATTGCTATGAATGCCAAAAAAGAACAGGAAGTGTGTTTGGCGTACAGGCTAGATTTGCTAGCGAACAAGTCACTCTCAGTGGAGAAGTCACCAGTTTTTCACGCATTAGCGATAGCGGCAATGAAGTCCACTATCAATTCTGCCCTAAATGCGGCACCACTATGTTGTTGCAAACCACAGGAGCACCAGATGCTCTGATCGTTCCCCTTGGTCTTTTCAAAGAGCGCGACTTTCCTATCCCTAGCTTTTCCGTGTATGAAGAGCGCAAACATGGCTGGGTTAAGTTTGATTGTGAAATGGAACGCTTTAACTAAATCGCTATTGATTGCCTAAGATCAAACTCTCTTAATGGACAACGCTAGCGTTAGATTTTGCTAGCGTTATAATCCGCCCCTTCTTTCATTCATCAGGCCACGCGCATGATCTCTAAACTCCCTCGTTGGATCGAATATGGTGCACTGCTGCTTGCCGGTTTGGCGGGAAGTGTTAATGCAATTGGCTTGCTTGGATTCCAACATCAAGCGATTTCACACCTATCAGGTACCCTCTCTTTATTAGGGAGTAGCCTACTCACACCCTCATTGATCTCTTGGCATCTACTGTTAATTGTTGTCAGTTTCATGCTTGGCGCCGCATTTAGTGGTTTCTTCATTGAGAATCAAGCACTCAAGCTGGGAAGACGTTACGGTGTGGCACTTTGTATTGAAGGAACGTTGCTATTCATAGCGTTATGGGCACTGCTTAATGGTTACGCTTATGGTCAATACTTCGCATCAGCGGCGTGTGGACTGCAGAATGCGATGATCACCACCTATAGCGGCGCTATCATCCGCACCACTCACATGAGCGGCATCATTACTGACCTTGGTATTATGATTGGCGCTCGTTTAAAAGGGACGCCTTTCGATCGTCGTAAAGCAAAACTGCTACTCTTTATCGTAGTCGGCTTCTTATCAGGCGGTTTGGTGGGTGCTTGTCTATTCCAAAAATTCGAGATCACTGCATTGGCTTTCCCTGCTTCTTTTGCATTTATGATCGCGTTTGTCTACTGGCTATACCTCTACCGCCAAACGAATAAGCTAGATATTTTATAAAAAACTAGCAACATAACCAAAACAAAAGTAACATCTGCGAAACTTTATACTAAACTTTCTGGCAATGGCAGCATGCAGGTGGTGAATATTTACCGATCCACGATGAATAGTATTGCAAGTTAGCATAATACTATGTAGTCTTGCCGCCAATGAAAGAATACGGATGTTTAGTGCATAAAAATGCCAAGGATGTGGCTTTTTACGAGTAGATATACGAGAACTATACAATGTCTAACAACATGAACACTGCGAATACTGAAAAATCAAAAAGCAGTTTCTGGATTTTCTTAATCCCATCGCTCATCGGTTTATTCTTATTCATGGCGCCTATCAGCTATGAGGGTGATCTAACCATTCCTGTTGCAATCCTTGCAAAATCCATTCAAGCCGTTTTTGGTGATGTTTTGGTGCCTGCAATCACAGCGATTGTTGCTTTTATGGCGCTCGCGTCTATTTGCACTAAACTTTTCAAGCCTGCGTTTATTCAATCTAGCCCATTCCTAAACGGCCTATTCAACCCATCTCCATTGTGGTTGGCTGTACGTGTGATCGGTGGTGCAGCTGCTGTAATGACGTTCTTCCAAGTCGGTCCAATGGCGGTATGGGAAGAGAATACTGGTGGACTAGTGCTTGAAGGCCTACTGCCAACACTGTTCTCTGTCTTCATCTTTGCTGGTCTTCTACTGCCACTGCTACTTAACTTTGGTCTACTAGAGTTGTTTGGCACACTACTAAGTAAAGTAATGCGCCCTATCTTCAACCTACCAGGCCGTAGCGCGATCGATTGTATGGCATCTTGGTTGGGTGACGGTAGTGTCGGTATCTTGCTAACTAGCAAGCAGTACGAAAACAAGTTCTACACTCAGCGTGAAGCTGCAGTTGTTGGTACTACGTTCTCTGCAGTTTCTATTACATTCAGCCTTGTGGTTATCGCACAAGTAGAGCTAGAGCACCTGTTCCTACCTTTCTACGCTGCGATCTGTTTAGCAGGTTTCGTTGCTGCAGTTGTGATTCCTCGCCTACCACCACTAAGCATGAAAAAAGACACGTTTATTGACGGCTCTAAACCACAAGAAGATGCTGATGCAATCCCTGCAGGTCACAGCACTTTCTCTTGGGGTCTTGAGCTGGCGGTAAATAAAGCATCTCAAGTGAAGTCAGCGAAAGGTGTCTTTGGCGAAGGCGTGCGTAATGCTGTAGACATGGTATTTGGCGTACTTCCAGTTGTTATGGGTTTAGGTACTATCGCTCTTATTATTGCTGAGTACACCTCTATCTTCGCTATTCTTGGTCAGCCTTTCATTCCATTCTTGGAGCTACTAGGCGTACCTGAAGCGGTAGCAGCATCTGAAACGATCGTAGTTGGTTTCGCTGATATGTTTATCCCAGCAATCCTTGCAGCTTCTATTGATAATGAGATGACACGTTTCGTGATTGCAGCGATGTCAGTAACACAGCTTATCTACATGTCTGAAGTCGGTGCACTACTACTTGGAAGTAAGATCCCAGTTAACATCTTTGAACTGTTTATCATCTTCATTCTGCGTACGTTGATTACACTTCCAGTTATTGCTGGTGTAGCACATATGATATTCTAATTACGCATTGTGCAAAGATATTCAAAGCCTCACTTAACGTGAGGCTTTTTTATTTCCCACCTATACCAAACCGTTTGTATATTATTTAAACAACCGTTTCATTTATTGATTAAATTAAATTGATAAGCTTTAAAAATAATTGAGTAAGTAGCTCTTCCCACTAGGCATTGTAGTCGCCCAAGCCTTATGCATCATGCCCACGCAAACGATTAACAAACTTGATACTCAAGTCTATGAACTTAAATGAGAAATATATAAATTAACAATATATGGAATTTTGTGTTGTTTATTTTGTTGTGGTTTTGTAATCTTTTTTGTGAAAATATCTTCAAGTAAGGAATTTATTTGCCGATATATATAAAACAATAAAAACAAAAGTTAATTTGGTCTTCGCAAAGCCTGTGAGAAGGGGAATACTCAATGAAATTTAGCCATAAGGTGGTCGCAGCATCATCGGCCTTACTGCTAGTCACAGTATCACTACTGTCTATTCAGCAGCTATACACTGTTCGAGGTGCGGTTGAGAGTCACGTCAACGCCAGCCTCAAGGAGATGGTTGCAGGTGTGAAAAATACCGTTGTATCTGAAATGACGGCCAAAAAAGCACTTGCCCAATCGACAACCGAAGTTATCGAAATTGCACCGCAAGATCGTGACTACGTAAAAACCATTTTGGAAAAACCAAAACTAAAGAACAGCTTCTTGGCAGTGGGTTTCGGTTATGAAGCCAATGGATTTGTTATCGAAAACGATGACGGTTGGGATGCAGGTCCAGACTACGATCCTCGCGTTCGTCCTTGGTATATCGATGCGAAAACAAATAACTCTCTTGTTGTAACAGCTCCATACGTGGATGCATCAAGCAAGAAAGTCATCATCTCTGTGGGTACACCAGTTAAAGATAATGGCCAGTTCACGGCTGGTATGTTCTACGACCTAGAACTGACCAACTTAGCGACACTGGTAAACAAGGTGAACTTGTTTGACGCGGGTTACCTATTCCTAGTAACGGCAGACGGCACGACCATCGCGCACCCAGAAGCGAAAAATAACGGTGAGAAGCTATCAAGCTACCTACCACAAGCTTCTATTCGTGAAGGTTCACAGAGTATCGAGATTGATGGCAAGTCTTACCTAGTAAGCTTTACGCCAATCCCAAGCGAAAACTGGTACGTAGGTGCAATCCTAGATGAAGAGATCGCTTTCCAGACGGTTTCTGAGCTGAAAAATAGCTCTATCATCTACTCTTTGATTGCTGTTGTTCTAAGTGTTATCGCACTAACCGTTCTGATTCGCGTGCTAATGCGCCCACTGGATGCTCTGAACGAAGCGATCAATGACGTTGCAAGCGGTCAAGGTGATCTGACTAAGCGTCTAGATACCAACACTGACAAAGAGTTCTCTGAACTTGCGAAAGGCTTCAACACCTTTACCGAGAACCTTCAGAAACAGATCATTCAATCAAAAGCAATTGGTGTTGAAATCAAACGCGGCACTGAAATCACCGTTCAAGGTGCTGAAGAGTCTGCACACGCGATGAGCACGCAGCTTCAAGAGCTTGAACAGCTAGCAACCGCAATGAACGAGATGGCAGTTACGGCTACCGAAGTTGCTAACAACGCTCAAGGCGCAGCAGCAGCGGCTCGTGAGGCGGATGAAGCAACACTAGATGGTACTTCCGTAGTAAGTGATACAACGCAAGCCATTGACAACCTATCTTCTCGTATCGACCAAGCGGTAGCAGAAGTAGAAGTACTTGAGTCTGCGACAGCAAACATCGAAACGATCTTGAAAGTAATCAATGACATTGCTGACCAGACTAACCTACTGGCACTAAACGCGGCTATT
>NZ_JAHGAN010000006.1:0-38366 GCF_030248625.1 Vibrio sp. D420a
TCTCTCCACCCCTGCCATATCCAAGGCTCTAGTCGAAAGACTAGAGCCTTTTTGCCTTCTACCGCATCCCTTTTTACCAATACCTTTCGATGCGATCCTTTGCTCTATACTGCAATGCCGCTGTCCTGTAGCTTATTTCACTCGAGATAAGCCTATAAGTATTGCGAACTTGATTGCCAGCTCTATCGATCTCTGAAACCTCAATCATTGATTAACTGATACTTACTACTCTCATGTACGCTACTAAATTATTTCGCTATTTAATTAACTTAATCATAGGCTTAACACTGGTTGTATTTATTGGGTGAATGTATTTTGTGCAATAAAAGTGTGATCAACATATTAACTTTATTGCAATGTAATTAAGTTAAGTCTCAATAATGATACATTTGTTCAAATTTATAAAATAGAGCTTAAAAATGAATGTGTTAAGTAGCTTTAAGGGAAGAGTGGTTACCGTTGTCATTCTCTTAATTACAATGTCATTAACGGTATCTAGTTACCTATCCTATAAACAACTTTCAGCGTCAATTGAAGAACGGATTAATGAATATTCGATGCTGAAGATTGAGACCACGAGCGACACCATTACAACTTGGTTAGATACCATTAAGTCGGGCTTAGTATCGAACGCTCCTGACTTCGTTTCTGTTGATAATGACCAGCAAATTTTATTGATGATCAGGCAGATCGCCAATACTTCTCCGGCTTCTGATATTTTGGTTGCTTATGAAGATGGACGCTCTTACGGAAACAATAGTGGTAAACGTGATTTATCACAGTATGACCCAAGAACTCGAGATTGGTATAAACAGGCAGTTGCTAAGCGCGGCACGATCGTTACCGATATCTATAGTGATGCCTTGACGAAAAGCTTAATGGTTAGCATTGCTGAGCCGTTTTATGCACAGGGTCAGCTACAAGGTGTATTACTTGCGGATATCGAGCTTACGTTGCTTGATGAACTGGTAAGAAAAGCGCCTTTCCCAGGGGCTATGATGGGCCTGTATGACCAAACTAGCCTGACGATTGCTTCTAATGGAGAAGTCGATGTTCCTGGTGAAACCAAGCTCTATGACTTTGGTGATCTCAAGCCACTGACCGACTCTCTCCTTTCTCTTCCATCTGGTATGCAAGACTACAGTCTAGGTGGAGTCGACAAGGTGGCTTTCTTCCAAACTATCCGAATTGATGATGCGGTGACTTGGCATTTACTCGTGGGTGTAGATAAATCGATCGCTTACGCTGAGATGGACGACGCATTAGAAGCTGCTCTCTATTCTGCCATTATCTTACTTTCGATCTCGTGTGCAATTTTCCTAGTCATCCTTAATTATGCATACCGACCAATTTTGGCACTGAAGAGTACGATATTGGACTTATCGCAAGGTCATGGTGATTTAACTCGTCGACTAGAAGTCCATTCTCAGGACGACCTTGGCCAGATAGCACAGGCCGTTAATACGTTTATTAGTAACCTACAAGCAATGATGCTAGAGGTGACCAGTGCTTCGAACCAGATTTCGCAAAACATCCATTTACTCGAAGAGCAAACCCATAATAATGAGGCTGTGTTGACCTCTCATGCAATGGAGACTACACAGGTAGTCACTGCTATGACAGAGATGAGCTCAACGGCTGATAGTGTTGCTGAGAGCGCCTCTAAGACGGCTGAATTTACTAAGATGACGAATGATGAGGCTAGTCAATCCAAAGAGGTTGTCGCAAGCGCTGTTCGCAGTGTGGCGGAGTTAGTCGGCGAAGTTGAAGCCATGGCTCAGAGCATTCAATCAATGAACGAAGACTCTCAAAAGATAGGCTCAGTCTTAACTGTTATTGGTGAGATTGCCGATCAAACGAACTTGCTTGCACTCAATGCTGCGATTGAAGCAGCACGAGCTGGAGAACAAGGACGAGGCTTTGCAGTGGTAGCGGATGAAGTTCGTGCACTTGCCGCGAGAACTCAACAAAGTACTTCAGAGATCAACAGCATGTTGGCTAACTTAAATGAAGGCACCAAGACGGTTGTCAAAGCTATGGACGATACCAAAGTACGTTGTGAAGAGACCGCTCATACTACAGAGAATGTTAATCAGAGTCTCGATGTGATGGTTAACTCGATCGTGCGTATTAATGATCTCGGCCTTGAGATCGCTACGGCAGCGAGCCAACAAAGTGCTGTAACTGATGAGGTTAGTCGTAACATGACAACGATTCAGGGAATGGTGAATGAACTTACTGACAACGGCGCTCAAGCCACTGCAGGCACGGTTCAACTGACCAATAGCAATAAACAGCTGTTGGCGATTGTTGATCGCTTTAAGCTTCAATAGCTTGGACTGAAAATCTTACTTATAAGGAGACGGGTACGTCTCCTTTTTTATTGTCATCCCTAAACCACCGCCTTTGGCAGTGGTGATTGTTTTGTGCCATTCAATGAAGAAGCAAACTGACAAGGCTACTTAAGACTCAAAATTGGCGTCGTAATGAGAATTGTTATTAATAATCTGTTACATTTTGCGAAGGTTAATTTAAGAGTAGAACAGTATGGATATTTCTCGTCGTCAGTTTATTAAGTCTTCTATTGCTATATCAGCGCTATCAATCTTGCCCGCTTGTAGTGTTACTCAATCTGTCGATGAAAAAGGACGATACGTATACGACCTGACGGCGGAGTCAGCAACAGCTGAGCTCGTTCCTGGGTACACGACTAAAGTACTTGGCTTTGATGGGCAAATACCAGCACCTACCATTCGCTGCCGTCAAGGTGAAAAGGTTGTTATCCGTTTTACCAATAAGCTCGCAGAGCCAACCACAATCCACTGGCACGGCTTAAGAATCCCGATCGAAATGGATGGCGTGCCGTTCTTAAGTCAGCCTCCAATTATGCCTGGAGAGACCTTTGTTTATGAGTTTACTCCACCAGATGCGGGTACCTTCTGGTATCACCCACATATGAATAGCGTTAAACAGTTAGGAATGGGGTTAGTAGGGTTGATCATTGTTGAAGAGTCTCAGCCCGTTGCTTTTGATGAAGAGTTACCACTGATGCTTAAACATTGGCATCTTGATAAGCAAGGGCAGTGGAAGGACCTGATGATCCCACGAATGAGTGCTCGTATGGGTACCCCTGGGGAGTGGAGTAGTGTTAATGGCGTTCATGAGCCTAACTACCAGGTTAAACAACACGCGACAACACGTCTACGAATCGCTAATGTCGACAATACGATTACCTATCCTATTGCGGTCGAAGGTGTGGAGGCTTGGGTTATTGCTATCGATGGCAACCCTGTTAAAACGCCTTATCGACTGACACAACATAAGATTGGCCCGGGCATGCGAGTGGATATTGGGTTTGTGGCTCCAACTAAAGGTACCACTATAAATGTCTTGCAGATGAAAGGACGTTTTCCATTCTCCCTGTGTTCATTAGAAGTCGTGGACTCGAACTTGCCATCTGGACAGACATTACCTTCTTTACCAGTCAACCCGGTTCCTAATCTAGACCTCGAGAATGCCACCGAAATCGATTTTCTATTTGAATGGGAGGGAGCGATCAGTCCGACAGGAAAAGATGGCAAGTCGATGCCTAAATTCTGGTTGACGAACAAGCGCGCATGGGAAGGGATGAGTAAGGATAATATTCCTGAACCACTTGCGACGTTAGAGTTAGGAAAGACATACATTTTCGATCTCAAGAATGTGACTCAGTATCACCACCCGATCCATATTCATGGCCATACCTTTACCGTACTTGAATTGGATGGGAAAAAAGTCGAAGAGCCATTCCATACAGATACTGTTCTGCTTGGTAAGAATGGCAGTGCTAAGGCAGCGTTTGTTGCTGATAACCCAGGCCGTTGGATGTATCACTGCCATGTCATTGAACATATGAAGACAGGTTTAATGGGTTACATTGAGGTAAAGTGACTCCTGTAACTTTTTAATCTTAAAATTTATCCAAGTAATTTATTCACTAATTATCTCGAAAAAAAAACGAGTGAGGCTAGAATATCTTTAAGTCTTATGTGGGGGAATTATGGGTCAGTTTTCAATTTTGGGGTTTATCGCCATTGGCGGTGCATTTGGTGCGTGTTCTCGTTACCTAATATCTGAGTTATGTGTCGTGCTACTAGGGCGTGGTTTCCCGTACGGCACTCTGGCGGTGAATGTCGTCGGTTCATTTATTATGGGTCTACTGATCGCTGCATTCGAAAATGAGATGCTAGCAACTGAACCGTGGCGTCAGATCATAGGGTTAGGCTTTCTAGGTGCATTAACAACGTTCTCCACTTTCTCTATGGATAACGTGTTATTGATGCAGCAGGGCGCTTTTTTTAAGATGGGATTCAATGTTCTCTTGAATGTGGTATTGAGTATTTCGGCAGCCTGGATTGGCTTTCAGTTGCTAATTAAGAGTTAGTTTTCCAGATTCGTATTAAAATCACACAGGTCGGCTTGGTTTAACCAAGCCGATTTTATATACTGAATTCACTTGTCGGAGTGCCATAAGGCTGAGACCGTTCATTCGGGATCCGTTGAACCTGATCAGGTTAATACCTGCGAAGGGAACAAGAGAAGATATCCTTGCTGGAATTCTCTCTAGCAGACCTATCAATAAGCTAAGCAATAGACCGCTTTTACCTGCCTTAGGTATGTCTATGCTCAGCTCCTCTTGTCGCATCTTTCCGCCAAGCATTTTTATCCGAATTTATTATCTAGAATAACGAAGCAAGGAAAAATGCTATGTCGAATCGCAAGCAAGCGAGACTGGAAGCAAAACAGTTTATAGAAACTCTCTCGGTACAGCCGTACCCAAATTCAACCAAGGTTTACGTAGAAGGCTCTCGTGCCGATATTCGTGTCCCTATGCGCGAGATCTCTTTAGCCGATAGCCTAATAGGTGGCACCAAAGAGGCGCCAATCTTTGAGCCTAATGAGCCTATTCGCGTTTATGACACTTCGGGTGTGTACACTGACCCAGAGCACGAAATTGATCTTTATAATGGCTTACCGAAGTTGCGAGAGGGCTGGATTGAAGAACGAGCTGATACCGAACTCCTTGATGACGTGAGCTCGGTATACACCAAAGAACGCCTAGAAGATGAGACCTTAGATGAGCTTCGATACGGCAATCTACCACGTATTCGACGTGCTAAAGATGGTCAGTGTGTAACTCAAATGCATTATGCTCGTCAGGGCATCATTACTCCAGAAATGGAATACATTGCTCTGCGTGAGAACATGGGCAGAGCTCAGTACCGTGATGAAGTATTAACTCAGCAACATCCAGGACAGAGCTTTGGGGCTAATCTGCCTAAAGACATCACTCCTGAATTCGTTCGTAAAGAGGTCGCTGAAGGCCGCGCAATTATCCCTTCCAATATTAATCACCCAGAATCTGAGCCAATGATTATTGGTCGAAACTTCCTGGTAAAGGTCAATGCAAACATCGGTAACTCTTCCGTGTCATCTTCTATTGAGGAAGAGGTTGAGAAGCTAGTATGGGCAACGCGCTGGGGTGGCGATACCGTAATGGATCTCTCTACTGGACGAAATATTCATGAGACGCGCGAATGGATACTGCGTAATAGCCCAGTGCCGATCGGTACGGTTCCTATGTATCAAGCCCTGGAGAAGGTTAATGGTGTTGCTGAGAATCTAAACTGGGAAGTGATGCGAGATACTCTGATTGAACAAGCTGAGCAGGGTGTTGACTACTTTACGATTCATGCTGGCTTATTACTTCGTTACGTACCTATGACTGCCAAGCGCGTAACGGGTATCGTCTCGCGAGGCGGTTCAATCATCGCTAAATGGTGCTTGGCTCATCATCAAGAAAGCTTCCTATACACCAACTTTAGAGAGATCTGTGAGATCTGTGCTAAGTACGATGTTGCTCTATCGCTAGGTGATGGCTTGCGTCCAGGGTCAGTTGCTGATGCTAATGATGAAGCTCAATTTGCTGAACTTCGCACGTTGGGTGAGCTGACCAAGATCGCTTGGGAATACGATGTACAGGTGATCATTGAAGGGCCGGGTCACGTGCCGATGCATATGATCAAAGAGAACATGGACGAGCAGCTTGAACACTGTCATGAAGCGTCGTTTTATACCCTAGGTCCATTGACGACAGATATTGCACCAGGATATGACCATATTACCTCGGGTATTGGTGCCGCCATGATTGGTTGGTATGGCTGTGCAATGCTCTGTTATGTGACACCAAAAGAGCATCTTGGTTTACCAAATAAAGAAGACGTTAAAACCGGTTTGATTACCTACAAGCTTGCTGCTCATGCTGGTGATCTCGCTAAAGGCCACCCAGGTGCACAAGTACGTGATAACGCTTTGTCAAAAGCGCGCTTTGAGTTCCGTTGGGAAGACCAATTCAACCTTTCTCTCGATCCTGAAACGGCGCGAGCTTTCCATGATGAGACCTTGCCACAAGAGTCAGGTAAGGTTGCCCATTTCTGCTCTATGTGTGGACCTAAATTCTGTTCGATGAAGATCTCGCAAGAGGTACGCGAATATGCCAAAGATACAGAGCAGGTTGCTGCTGACCAAGCGATATCGATTAAGATGCTTGATGACCCATTAGAGGGGATGCGTCAAAAATCGCAAGAGTTCCGTGAAACAGGGTCTGAGCTCTATCATCCAGCCGCTAGTGCAGAGGTTGCCGATTAATGAACAAAATCCTTATTCCGTCATCATTGATTGAGCTAACTGGCTTAGTTCAGCAATGTTTGTTGTTGGCGAAAGAGCAGGGTTTTACTATCGAAAACGTTGAGTTGGGTGTGAGCCCAACTCAATCGATACAGCTCATTCATGACCAACACACTACTAGCTTTTCAACTGACATTGTCTCTGATGTTGAGACTTCTAACGTCTCAGATTACAAGCTTTACTATCATTCTAGGCTGAGTGTTAGAGAGTGTCGTCATCAGGAGTCAACGGATATTTTCATTGGTATTCCAGATCGAGACTCGAGAGATGCTCAGAATTCCAGTCAATTAGATATCTGGCGTCACCCTATAAATAATGAAGTTAGAGCACTTTCGGTTGCTCCACACCTAGCCATGCACTTGTCTCCAGAATTGCATTTAGCTTGGTTCTTAACTCTATCTATACTCGATTTTCCGATCGAGGATGCGTTAACTCTAGCGCGCGCGATGATGTCTCCGGCAGGGGATGTTTCACGTGAAACATCGGCTTTTGATATTCGTACAATATCTTCAAATCATGTTGTTAAGGTATGGGCATTTGAGTTTAGTGCTTTTCCAACCCCTGTTCTTGAAGATGACCGTTTAGGTATTCAAGTTGGCTGGTCTGCTCAAGGCGAAAGCGTTAGTTTTGCCACTCTGACCAAACCTAGCCTAGGTCTGTATCCGGTTGTTGATGATGTATCGTGGATTGAACGCCTCTTACCTATGGGTATCAATACCATTCAGCTTCGGATTAAGGACCCACAACAAGCAGGCCTCGAGCAACAAGTGAAGAAAGCGATCGAATTGGGGCGTCAATACGATGCGCAAGTCTTCATTAATGATTACTGGAAACTGGCAATTAAGCATGGTGCTTATGGTGTTCACCTTGGCCAAGAAGATATCGAGGAGTCAAACCTAGCGCAGTTAAGTAAAGCTGGAGTACGCCTTGGTTTATCGACACACGGTTATTACGAGTTACTACGCATCGTACAGATTCATCCAAGCTACATTGCCTTGGGGCATATCTTCCCGACAACCACTAAAGAGATGCCATCTAAGCCTCAAGGTTTAGTTCGATTAGCTCTGTATCAGAAGCTCATTGATACCATTCCATATGGGACCGCTAGAGAGAGCACTAAGCAACAATTAGGCTTTCCAACCGTTGCAATCGGCGGCATTGACCAAAGCAATGCCGACCAAGTTTGGGAGTGTGGGGTATCGAGCCTTGCTGTCGTTCGCGCAATTACCTTTTCGAGCGACCCACAGTCGGTGATTAATTTCTTTGCCAGCCTAATGGGTGCGAAGCAGGAAGTGACTTCCAAACACAATCAGAGTGAACCGAGGATAGCCTGTGCTGAACGATAAACAGTTCCTGCTTTATCAGCGTCAGGTGTCATTACCTGAAGTGGGTGAGAATGGACAAGTTCAGCTTGGCCAATCTCATGTTTTGGTAATTGGTTGTGGAGGGTTAGGCAGTGCCGCTTGTTTGTATTTGGCTGCTGCAGGTGTCGGAAAACTCGTAATTGTGGATGATGACATTGTTGAGAGCAGTAACTTACAAAGGCAAGTCATATATCGTGAACAAGACCTAGGCACGCCTAAGACCAGTGCAACAGCAAAGCAATTAGCGGAACTGAATCCTATGGTGCAAGTACGTACTATCAATAAGCGTTTAGAACCCAGTCAGCTTTCACTTGAGGTTATGTTGGCTGATATGGTCTTGGACTGTAGTGACAACATGCCGACAAGGCAATTAATAAACCAAACCTGCTTTGAGCAAAGCACTCCGCTTGTTTCTGCTGCCGCTATTGGATGGCAGGGACAGTTCGCTGTATTTGACCACCAAGAGTCACAACAATCAGCCGCTTGTTATCGATGTTTGTATCCATTTGATGAACTCAAACAGACACAGAAGTGCAGCGAATCTGGTGTTGTAGGTCCTGTGGTTGGGACTATGGGTAACTACCAAGCACTGGCCGCTATTCAAAAACTTGCGACAGGAAAATTTCACGTCAAAGCAAACGAACTGCACCTATTTGATGGTTTGAAAATGCAATGGCAGAAGCTAGCAATAACAAAAGATAGCAGCTGTCAGGTTTGTAGTTAGCACTGGGTTACAGGTAATAAAGAGAATTAAGAGCAATGACAATATTAGAACGAGCAAACCTTGAAGGAGCAAGTGAAAGTAGTGAGATGATAACGATCGTCATTAACGAACAGCCTCAGCAAATAGTTAATCAGAGCGATCTACAGAAAATCATTTATCAATTTGAGTTACCCGAAGTGGGGTGTGTTTTCGCTATCAATAATACGGTGATACCTCGCGGTGAATGGGGTAGTACTTTACTTAGTGAGGGAGATAGTATCTCTCTGTTTCAAGCAATGGCAGGGGGGTAATGAGATGCTGCATATCGGAGGTAAGAAGTTTGAATCAAGACTATTTACCGGAACTGGAAAGTTCGCCAATAGTCACTTAATGGCTGAAGCGATACAAGCGTCAGGTTCTCAACTCGCGACTATGGCCCTTAAGCGTGTGGATGTTAACGATCAGCAAGACGACATCTTAAAACCCTTGGTTGAAGCTGGAGTTAGTTTACTGCCAAACACTTCAGGTGCCAAAAATGCCAAAGACGCGGTGTTTGCTGCGCAGCTTGCGCGAGAGGCATTAGGAACCAATTGGTTGAAGCTAGAGATTCACCCTGACCCAAAATACTTAATGCCAGATCCTATCGAAACACTCGCTGCTGCTGAGCAATTGGTTCGCGAAGGGTTTATTGTTCTGCCTTACTGTCATGCCGATCCTGTGTTGTGTAAGCGACTCGAAGAGGTGGGTTGTGCAGCGGTGATGCCACTAGGAGCGCCAATCGGCTCAAACAAGGGGATTGTATCTCATGACTTCTTGGAGATCATAATCGACCAAGCAAACGTACCGGTTGTTGTTGATGCTGGTATCGGAGCTCCTTCGCATGCTGCTCGCGCGATGGAGATGGGTGCGGATGCGGTACTCGTCAATACGGCTATCGCAGCATCGAGCAATCCGGTTGCTATGGCAAAAGCATTTAAGCTAGCTGTTGAATCTGGTCGAATGGCGTATGAGGCCGGTTTGGCTGGTAAGGTATCGCACGCAGTGGCTTCGAGCCCGCTCACTTCATTCTTAGATGAGCTTTAACAAATCGACGAGGATTGACCATGAGTTTCGTGGACCAGTTTAACAAGCTCAACTGGGATGATATTTCGATGTCGATTTATTCCAAAACAGCGAGTGATGTTGAACGCGCATTGAATACACCCAAGCGTGATTTAGAGGATTTTAAGGCTTTGATTTCTCCTGCTGCGGAGCCTTATCTCGAGCAAATGGCACAGCTGTCGTATTCACTTACGCGCAAGCGCTTTGGTAATACCATGTCTTTGTACATACCATTGTACCTGTCGAACCTATGTGCGAATGCGTGCACTTATTGTGGCTTTTCGATGGAGAACCGCATTAAGCGTAAAACACTAGACCGTAATGAGGTGTCTGCTGAAATCGATGCTATCAAGGCGATGAAGTTTGATAGTGTGTTATTGGTAACCGGAGAGCATGAAACCAAAGTAGGGATGAAATACTTCCGTGAAATGGTTCCGATGATTAAGGACCAGTTTAACTACCTTGCGATGGAAGTGCAGCCTCTCGACCAAGATCAATATGCAGAGCTTAAAACTCTAGGTCTCGATGCTGTGATGGTTTACCAAGAAACCTATCATCCATCTACCTACGGCGAACACCATCTGCGTGGCAATAAAACCGACTTTGAGTACCGCCTTGATACACCTGATCGTTTGGCCAAAGCGGGCATCGACAAAATTGGTATCGGAGCGTTGATAGGGTTGGAGGAATGGCGCACTGACTGTTTTTATGTTGCGGCACATTTGGATTACCTTGAGCGAACGTATTGGCAAACGCGTTACTCGATCTCATTCCCGCGCTTGCGTCCTTGTGAAGGGGCTTTACAGCCTAAGTCAGTGATGACGGATAAGCAGCTAGTGCAGTTGATTTGCGCTTATCGTTTGCTGAACCCAGAGGTGGAACTATCGTTATCGACACGAGAATCGCCTGCGTTTAGAGATAACGTATTGCCTCTTGGTATTACTTCAATGTCTGCCGCATCGAAAACTCAACCTGGGGGCTACGCGATGGACGATGTTGAGCTGGAGCAGTTTGAGATCAGTGATGAGCGCAGTGCGGCATCGGTAGAGGATATGATCCGTGCGAAGGGTTTTGACCCTGTATGGCGAGATTGGCACTCAGCTTATTCTGGTTAATCAATACAGATAGTGTTTCACGTGAAACATAAACCAGAACACATAAAATTTGCTAGGTTACCCAAAACAAAAGGCTCTCCGATGGAGAGCCTTTTTATATATTTAGCAACGGTGATGTTAGCAGCTTATGAGTGTGCTACCGGTAGAGTCGCAGCACGTAGCCACTCTTTCACATCACCTTCGACTAATGGACCGATGTCATCCCACACTTTCTGATGGTAGTCGTTTAGCCATGCTAGTTCCGGACGCGTTAGCATATCGACATTGATGTTGCGTTTGTCGATTGGGCAACGTGTTAGTGATTCAAATGACAGAACAGGGAAGTCACCTTGAGTTGGTGTTTCAACCACAAGCTCTAGATTCTCGATACGAATACCAAAAGCATCCGCTCTATAGTAACCAGGCTCATTAGATAGCACCATACCTTCGGTTAGCGGTACATCAATTTGCTTCTTAGAAATGCTCGCTGGGCCTTCATGAACACTTAGGAAGTGACCTACACCGTGACCTGTGCCGTGATCGTAGTCGTAGCCTTCAGCCCAAAGGTGCTGACGAGCTAGGGTATCGATCTGATAACCCCGGGTGCCTTTCGGGAAACGAGCACGAGCGACACCAATATGACCCTTCAGTGCTAAGGTGAACTGTTTGATCATCTCTGGTGATGGTTGGCCGATCGCAATGGTACGAGTGATATCGGTTGTACCATCTAGGTACTGACCGCCTGAATCGACAAGGTAAAGGGTATTAAGCTCAAGCTTACCTGGCTCAGGTTGATTCTCATGGTTGTAGTGACACATTGCTGCGTTACCACCGGCCGCAGAAATGGTATCAAAGCTTAGATCCATCAGTGTTGGATCTTGCTGACGGAAGGCTTCTAACTTGTCAGATAGCGTTGCTTCATCATGTAGGTTACCTGCAGCAACTTCGGCATCTAACCAACATAAGAACTGAGTCATCGCAATACCGTCGCGAACATGACATGCTTTCATGCCTGCGATTTCTACAGCATTTTTTGCCGCTTTTGGCATTAGACACGGATCCGCCTTGCTGACTACATTGGCGCCTGAGTTTTGTAGAATGAGCTTAAACCAAGCATTGCTGGTTGCCGGATCTACAAGAACGTTTTTGCCTGTTAGAACTTCTAAACGAGATTGAAGTGCTTCTGGGTGGTGAACAGTAACATCAGCTCCAACATGCGCAGCGAATTCAGCAGGGATGCGTGCTGGGTCTAAGAAGAACTCAACGCTAGAATCAGCATGCAGAATTGCGTGAGAAAGCAGAACAGGCAAGCGTGATACATCTAAGCCACGAACATTGAGCAACCAACAGATAGAATCTAGAGCTGTAATAACTGCGCTATCAGCTCCCGCTTTTTTCATAAGCTCAGCGATCTCTTTACGCTTGCTTTCGCTTGATTGACCAACAGCGTCTGTTGGCATTAGGCGTACGTCAGAAACAACAGGTGCAGGGCGGTCGCTCCACAATTCATCGATAGGGTTGCTTTCTAAGATCTTAAGTTCAATGTCACCAGCTAGTTTAGCTTGTGCAACATCTAGCCATGCTGAGTTGTGCATTCGAGGGTCGATAGCAACAGATGCACTTTGAGCAAGCTGTTCTTTGATCCAGTCAAGAGCAGGCTCTTCAATCAGGTGACGATATTCGAAAAGTTCGGCAGGTACCTGTTTTGTCACTTGTACCGTGTAGCGACCATCGACAAACATTGCAGCTTTGTCTTTGGTGATAACAGCAGCGCCCGCTGAACCAGTAAAGCCTGTTAGCCAATGTAGGCGCTCATTGTGAGCCGGTACGTATTCACCCAAGTACTCGTCTTCGTGTGGGACAAGTAGGGCATCAATATTGTGTTGTGCTAGCCATTCGCGAATTGCATTCACGCGGCTTTGAGTATCGTTATGCATCTGTGTTTATTCCTTCAAATTACCGCTCCTTGATGCTCAGGTGTGGACGCTGTATCCACCTGCTTATAGCAAGACATGGGTCAACTGAACAAGGTCGATATTTCAATTGATCTGGAATACAACTGGCCATAGATGAGCCAAAAAGGACTATCGACAGTTAAGCTACTCATTTTATCGCAAGAGAGCAAACGGCGTACGTCATTTTTATCTAAGGTGTAGGGTTTTTTCTTTGATGATATCTCGCAACCAAGTCAGTGCTGGGTCATTCTCTCTATCTCTATGCCAGAACAGAGTGTATGCCATCGGGGGAAATTCCAGAGGTAGAGGTACTACGACGAGATCCATCTGTTTTGCAACAAGATAAGTAAAATGGCTTGGAGCAGTGAATACAAAATCGGTGTAAGTACACAAGCTCGCTGCACTGTTGAAATCGGGAACTGAGATAGCGATATCGCGCTGTCGGCCTATGTCCGCAAGTTTATAGTCAAGCAACCAGCGGTCGTTGCCATCGCACCTTACTTGAACGTGTCTTTGGGCCAAGTAGGTCTCTAAGTCCCAATTATGTTCAAGGGCTGGGTGGTTGCGCCTTAAAACACACATCTGAGCATCTCGGTAGATCTCTTGCTCACAGATATCATCGGGTGGCAGCATGGTGAGCCGTGCATCATTGATGTCGATGTCTTTACCGGTTAAGCCGATATCGAGCTCGCCAAGCTGAAGCTTTTTAAAGGTTTGTTCTGACCACGCGTGAGTATTGATGTTGACGTGTGGCGCTTGCTTGAAAATCGCGGGCAGAAAGTGCGGCAGGATAAGCGGGTAGACACTCTCAACGGCGGCAATGTGGAAGCTGTGATCGCTATTGTAAGGCGTGAACGTTTCCGGTTGTGTCAGCACTTCTAGTTGGTTAATAAGGTTTTCCAAGCGCGGCTTTAAGAACACTGCTTTGGGCGTTGGACGCAAACCATGAGCACTACGTGTAAATAGCGGATCGTCGAATTGCTCTCTTAACTTTGCCAGTGATTTACTGACGGCTGATTGGCTTAAACACAACCGATGAGCGGTGCGGGTGACACTGAGCTCTTCAAGGAGAACCTGCAAACAAACTAGCAAATTGAGGTCAATTCGAGACAATTTTTCGAGATTCATAAGATTTTCCATATGGGAATAATGGTAATGAGTATAAGCCATTTTTGTTCATATCTTTAGTTGGTTATGATTCCCATCATCATTTATCAACTAGGAAAGTCGCGTGTCTGTGCATTCATCCCCGAGTAAGTTGCAAGTAGCATTATTGGCAATGCTTGTTCTATTTAGCCCATTGGCAATCGATATCTACTTACCAGCTTTGCCTCAAATCTCAGAGACGTTCCACGTGGAACATGCATTAGCTCAAGACACCATTACCTGGTTCCTATTCGCAATGGGTGTTGGCCAACTGTTTGCTGGCCCCCTTGCGGACAAATTAGGTCGCCGAACTGTTGCCCTTGGCGGTATCAGCATCTATGCAGTGAGCGCTTGCTTGGCGTGGGCCGCTCAGTCTATTGATATGATGTTGATGGCTCGACTGCTTCAAGGATTAGGAGCGTGTGCAACATCCGTTGCTGCGTTCGCAACAGTTCGCGATCTATTTGGTCCTGAAAAAAGTGGCAAGATGATCAGCTACCTAAACGGTGCTATCTGTTTTATTCCAGCGTTAGCGCCTATTTTAGGTAGCTGGCTAACTCAAGAGTTTGGCTGGCGCTCCAACTTCAGCTTTATGGCTGGCTTTGCTGTGATTGTCGGCGCTATTCTGTTCTTCCAGATGAAAGAGACCAATCCAGCGACAGAGAAGGTTGCGGTATTTAAGTTTGAGCGTTACTGGTCAGTACTTAAGACGCCATCGTTTATCTTCCATGCTTCGTTGTGCTTGATGGCAATGGGTGTGATTATTTCATATGTAACTTCGGCGCCTATTATTCTTATTGAAAATTTAGGCCTAGATATGGATGAATTTACTTTCTGGTTTGGTCTCAATGCTGTATTTAATATTACTGCGGCATTCACGGCACCTAAGTTCATGGACCGCTTTGGTACATACAAGACATTGGTAGTTGGTATTCTTCTGTTGGGCTTAGCAGGCGCACTGATGTTGGTACTGGCGAACCAGGCAACAGCATTAGCGTTTATGTTCCCAATTTTCTTATCTTCAGTTGGTTTTGCATGGATTCTTGGTGCATCTGCTGGCAAAGCATTAGAGCCATTTGGTGACCGAGCGGGTACGGCTGCTGCGTTATTAGGCTTGTTCCAGATGAGTGGTTCTGGGTTGTTGGTGGGTACTATGCAACGACTGCAATTGGAACCACAGGTGATGATTGCATTACAGATGTTCCTGATTGTTCCAGCTCTATTTGTACTGTTTGGTAAAGCTGGAAAATCGTGGCATGGCGCCCTTAAGCAGGCGTAAGTCAATTGGATGACAAATTATACAGATGGACAGTTTTTCCATCGTTAAAACATGGTATATTTATCGCTCATTAAAATGTGAGTATCACAACGGATAATACTGTAATGTCATTAACAACCTACGAAATGGCACGCGTCTTAGAACAAATGGAAGACGCTCCTGAAAAGGTCATGTTTGGAAAATTGCTGAACGAGCTTGGTAACCAAAGTGGTGAGCGTATTCGCAGCGCTGCAAAGCAGGTTCCAATTAACACACTACGCGATATTGTGTTCCAATTTCAGAGTGTGATTGAAGACCGTAAAGGTGAGCAAGTTCAACTGTTAGCAAAAGAGATGGTAGAGCAAGGCATTTCTGCAGAAGATCTACAGGCATTTCTGAACAAGTAATGATGTGATGTTACTTGGTAAACAAAAAACCACTCGAATGAGTGGTTTTTTTGATCCTGAGGGGTAATGGTTAGCCTCGGAATTGTCGTTTTAGGATGTGGTCTAGTGAAAACGGACCTGCACCCCATACAATCACAATCAGTATCATCAGCCCCCACAGTTGATGGTCGTAGAAACCTTGGTCCCAAAGCACTGGGTAAGAGACGACTGCAATTACGTTGAAGGCGAATAAGGCAACCGCCATAGGTCGACTTAACAAGCCTAATGCAATAAACACTGGAAGAATCAATTCTGCCGCGGTACCCATATACGCCGCTATTTCCCACGGAATGAGCGGGACTTGATACTCGAGTTCGAACAGAAACAGAGTGCTATCCCAAGTGGCAATCTTGGTTAGTCCGGAATTAAAGAAAACCCAAGCAACCCATAAGCGACAAAACAGCAGTAACGCTGGCACAAACAGGGCCTGGAACTTATCAACGAGGCTATCGTATTGAGCCATCATGTTGGTCACGGTGTTGTTATCCATTTTATTTCTCCTATTCGCCGCTAATAGAAAATCCAGAGATGATATTGAGCGCCAAGACATCGTTAAGATGGGCTAGCAGCGTTGGGTCGATATCAGCGAGCATTTGTTGGGCTTGGAAGGCTTGCAGAAGCTGGAAGACTTCTGACGTCACGATATGAGGCTCCAAGGTATGGTTATTTATTTTCTGTAAGACAGCAAATTCCGGTTGGGCGATATTGAGTCCGTCGAGTTGGTTATTGATGATGGCTTGTTCTAAAGTCAGCACTTGATAATCGAAGTTGAGCAAGACAATGTCTGGAAGCAAGTGAAACACCAACTCAGCATGCTGATGCTCTGGAATTGCAGAGAGGGCAGCCAGTGGATATTGTCCTGTCGCAACGGGCCTTGGTTCGGCACGCATTAGCGCATCTTTGTGCCATTCGTATTGAATCATGTTTGCTAGGTATGGAGCGGCTTCTATAACCGCTGGAAAATGTTTAATGACCTCATTGAAGCCTTCTCCGTACTCTGTGATGTCTCCCGATTGAGGTGGCGTACTAAGCACATGATGACGCGCTAATTGGGCGAAACACTCTTCACCAACCAAGGCTTGGGCAAGAGGATAGGTAGCCGCAAGTACATCACTAACACCAATCACAAAGTTGTTACGATAGATTTGTAGCCTCTGGCTATCTGAGAAGTGATCGCTAACGACCTGACACAGTGAATCATCACCTCGATAACGGAGCGCATCACCAAATGCTTGTTGTATTTCAGCTAAGGAACTCATGATGCTTGGCCTCGTAATGACTCTGCATTTTGATATTGATGCAGTAGGTGGCTGGCTTTTTCAGCTTCATTAAGCAACACCTCAGGCTCTGGGATATCTAGGTCCCATTCGATCAATGTATGCCGCGCGCCGTGTGTCATAAGCCATTGTTTGTAGAGTTGCCACACTTCATCACAAACAGGCTTACTGTGGGTGTCTATCCATATCTCACCATCTTCTAGCTGCTTCTTAGTAAAACCAGCAAGGTGGATCTCGTCCACTGCATCGGCCGGAATTCCCTCGAGGTAGTCATCACAACTGAATTGATGATTGAACGAAGAAACAAAAATATTATTGAAGTCGAGCAGCAATCGGCACTCAGTGCGTTTTTGAACTTCTGCTAGGAATTGCCATTCTGGAATTGTCGAGTGTTTGAATGCCAGATAGCTCGAAGGGTTTTCGATCAGCAGGGGCCTTTGCAGAGCATCCTGAACCTCTAATACATTGCGACAAAAGACATCGAGTGCTTCTTGGGTATAAGGCAATGGCAATAGGTCATTGAAATGATGACCACCGGTTTGGCTCCAACTTAGATGGTCTGATACTAAAAACGGCTGAATGTCGCTAATTAGGCGTTTGAGCTGGAACAAGTGCTCCTGACTGATACGCTCCACAGAACCCAGTGATAAACCTACGCCGTGGCAGCTAATCTCATGGTCTTGTCGAATTGCTCTGAGTTGTTCAGTTGCTTTTGCATGTGGGGAGAAGTAATTCTCACTGTGGATCTCTAACCAGTCGACCTTATTAGAGTTGAGGCCAAAATAATCTAAGTGAGGTGTTCTTAAACCCACGCCTGCTAGCGGGTGTAGAGGATGAGCCACAGGTATTCTCCTTAGGTGGGTGGAACAATCCAGGTGAGCTGATAGGCATGCTCACCTGGTTTATAGCGGGTATTATGAAGATTGAGTGCTACCGCCAGTAAGCTTGCCACAAAGCCCTTTAGGTACGACAACGAATGCATCACTTTGGTTATCTTCTTTTGCTGTACCAGCACATGAGCTTGTTTTAGTCGCACAGTCATTTTGACCAGCTTTAGACACGCCATAACACTTTTCTTTCGCTGCCGCTTCTGCAGGAGCCGAAGTTAGAACAGTACCACCAAACGCTAGTACACTTGTGATTGCAGCAGTTACAGCAAGATTAGAATTTTTCATAGTCATTCCCTCTAGACTTAATTGTTATTTACATTGAGCAGGTTAAGGTTTTGTTAACTTGCTTAGTAAAAAGGATAGGAAGAACTAAGAAATAATTTCAAAAGAACTGAAGATTTATAGAAATAAATGATATATCGATGTGTAAGGTTATGATTATTAATAATTTATTTTTGGATATTTTTTCTTCTTATTCTCCTAAACTGCGCTCTGTGTTTAGGTTATAATCAACTTTTATGTATAAATACCCAGTAGTGAGCAAACCCAAATGATTGATCCTTCGCTTTTACTCGATGGCCTCAACGACAAGCAGCGTGAGGCAGTGGCTGCACCCTTAGAAAACTTGCTGATCTTAGCGGGAGCAGGCAGTGGTAAAACGCGAGTGTTGGTTCACCGTATCGCATGGCTGCAAACTGTAGAGCAGGCGTCGCCGTTTTCTATCATGTCGGTGACTTTTACCAACAAAGCGGCCGCTGAAATGCGTGGTCGTATTGATGAGCTGATGATGGGTAGCTCTTCAGGTATGTGGAACGGCACCTTCCACGGTATTTGTCACCGTGTTTTGCGCGCTCACTACTTAGATGCGAAATTGCCAGAAGACTTTCAGATCATTGATTCCGATGATCAAATTCGTCTATTGCGCCGTCTGATTAAAGCGCAAAATCTCGATGAGAAGCAGTGGCCAGCGAAACAAGCGTCTTGGTGGATCAATGGCAAAAAGGACGAAGGATTACGTCCAAGCCATATTGATACCTACAATGACCCAGTCACTAAGACCTGGCTTAAGATCTACGCTGCGTATCAAGAGGCGTGTGATCGTGCTGGCTTAGTCGATTTTGCTGAGATCTTGCTGCGTTGTCATGAGCTTCTGCGTGATAAAAAGCACATTCGTGAACACTACCAAGCGCGCTTTAAGCATATCTTGGTCGACGAATTTCAAGATACCAACAACATTCAATACGCGTGGCTGCGCATGATGGCTGGTCCTGATTGTCGAGTGATGATCGTAGGTGATGATGACCAATCAATCTACGGCTGGCGTGGCGCTAAAATTGAGAATATCCAAAAGTTTTTAGATGAGTTCCCAGGTGCCTCCACCATTCGTCTGGAGCAGAACTACCGTTCAACCAAGACCATTTTGCAAGCATCGAACGAACTGATCTCGAATAACACTGAGCGTATGGGTAAAGAGCTGTGGACAGACGGCAACGATGGCGAACCTATCTCGGTTTATTCTGCTTACAACGAGCTCGACGAAGCACGCTTTACGGTGAGCAAAATCAAAGAGTGGCAAGACAAGGGTGGAGCATTGAATGATACGGCGATGCTTTATCGTAACAACGCCCAGTCTCGTGTACTCGAAGAAGCTTTGATTCAAGGTGGATTACCTTACCGTATCTACGGCGGCATGCGATTCTTCGAACGTCAGGAGATCAAAGATGCACTGAGCTATCTGCGATTGATGTCTAACCGCAATGATGACGCAGCCTTTGAACGTGTCGTGAATACGCCAACGCGCGGTATGGGTGATAAAACCTTAGAGACCATTCGTTTTGCTGCACGCGATCGTGGCGCGACGATGTGGCAGGCGAGTATCGCACTTCTTGAAGAACAGGTTTTGGCGGGCAGAGCAGCAGGGGCGTTGAGCCGATTTATCGAGCTTATCAACGCACTAGAAGATGACACTCACGAGATGAGCCTGCATGAACAGACTGACCACGTGATTAAGTCGTCTGGCTTGTTTGCTATGTATGAGCAAGAAAAAGGCGAGAAGTCGAAGGCTCGTATTGAGAACTTGGAAGAGCTAGTAACGGCGACCCGTCAATTCGAGAAGCCGGAAGAAGCCGAAGAGATGAGCTTGCTGACGGCATTTTTGACTCATGCCGCGCTAGAAGCGGGTGAGGGTCAGGCCGAAGAGTTTGATGATGCTGTTCAATTGATGACTCTGCACAGTGCTAAAGGTCTTGAGTTCCCGATGGTGTTCATGGTTGGTGTCGAAGAAGGAATGTTCCCGAGCCAGATGTCTGCCGAAGATGCGATGCGCTTGGAAGAGGAGCGTCGTCTCTGCTACGTAGGTATGACACGTGCAATGGAGAAGCTCTACATCACCTACGCAGAAATGCGTCGCCTATATGGCCAAGATAAGTACCACAAGCCATCACGATTTATTCGTGAACTGCCTGAAACTTGTCTTGATGAAGTACGAATGAAAGCACAGGTGAGTCGCCCAGCAAGCAGTGGTCGCTTTGGACAAACCGCAGTTAAAGAGAACTTCAACGAAACTGGTTTTAGCTTAGGTTCGCGTGTTAAACACCCTAAGTTTGGTGAAGGTACCATTATCAACTTTGAGGGCAGTGGTCCACAGAGCCGAGTTCAGGTGGCCTTCAACGGCGAGGGTATCAAATGGCTGGTGACTGCTTACGCTCGTTTAGAGAAGCTAGGTTAAGCGCTAGAAAAGTAGAGTGATTTGAAAAGCTGCCTTCGGGCGGCTTTTTTGTTGAGCGATACTTAATACCAATCGTAGTAAATAATTGCTCATCCTAGCTTGTTAAAATGCTCGATAACTGCGTTATAATTTTTGATTGTAGAATAACTACTTATCGAAAAATTCTGCCTTGTTCTCAAGCCTTTTTCCTGCGCTATTTTTGATCACTTACTTACTGTGATTGGTATAAGTTGAGTGCCCAGAAAGGCGATAAACAGCAGATAAAGAAAAACCCCGAGAGCTTGCGCTCATCGGGGTCTATAGTCTTACTCGCAGCAATCCGGCTACTAAGTGTGCTCCATGCATCTAATCCATGATAGTGTGCTGTTATCCTTCAGCGTATTCCTTTCGTCGCCTTCCTAGCGGTGTCCTTGATCTTATCCTGATCTGCCAACAATCCTCGTTAGCGCGCGTCACTTGTTCCTTGAGCGGTGTCCCTTACATCATCCTGATGTTCAGTCCTTTCCTCGTCCAGAGGTGTCCATTGTCTTTCCTTAGTAGCAACCATCCTAGTTACTATTGCGTCCATTCAATGTCCAATTTCGCTATCCGTGCCGATTATTCATCCTGAGTAATCGAATCTTCATCCTGAAGATAACCAAGTCCTTGGTGTTTTCCTGTTCCGTGTCAGCATCCTTCCGACACCATTCATATTACCGATCCCCAATTTATCAGCAATGGTCGAAACTCAAATTTCTCACAGTAATATTGGTGTCAAAATAGACGTATTGTTTTATTTCAATGGTTTAGATTCTGTTGTTGCTAGTTTTCTTAGTTAAATATCGATATATACTCACTACTTTGTAAGAGATCTCTCACAAGGCAGTGAGTAAAAAGGCGTAATAACCGACTATTTACCTATAGCTGCACCTTCACGGCGAGGGTCGGCAGCCCCCTCTAAGCCATCTTTAGTGATGCGAATAGCATGTAAATCAGAGTTAAGATCGCGAATATTGACCTCAAATCCCATCTTTTCTAGCTCAGGTTTGAAGTTTTCGGCTGAGGTGCCTTTTTCTATATCTAAGGTACCAAAACGATTTAGGAAGTGTGGTTGGTTGATCGCTTGCTGAATATCCATATCCCACTGTGTATGAGCGATGATTGCTTGTGCAACATAACCTATTATGCGGCTGCCACCCGGAGAGCCAATCGCCATGTAAGGCTTGTCATCTTGCATAATGATGGTTGGCGCCATCGAAGAGCGTGGACGCTTGCCCGGTTCTAGGCGGTTAGCAATAGGCTTACCATCGTTATGAGTTTTGAATGAGAAGTCGGTTAATTCATTATTAAGTAGGAAGCCTCTCACCATTAAGCGCGAGCCAAACGCATTCTCAATCGTCGTGGTCATGGACACGACATTGCCATCGCTATCGACGATATTGAAGTGGCTGGTGGAAGGAAGCTCAATCGAGATATCTTGGCTTCTTTGCATCGCGTGATCCCAAGGTGGCGTACCTGATGGCGCGCTTTCTAATGCTTTTCCTGCAGTGATCAGCTGTGCTCGTTCTTTCAAGTAGTCAGTATTTACTAACCCTTGTGTTGGCATTGGCACGTAATCTTGGTCTGCCATGTACATACCACGGTCTGCAAAGGCTAGGCGAGAAGCGTCTGCTAACACTTGCCAAGATTTTTCATCGTTTGGTCCCCAAGATTTGAGATCAAACTGCTCAGTCATTGCTAAGATTTGTCCGACAGTGAGCGCTCCTGAGCTTGGTGGTCCCATGCCACAGATATCGTAGCTCTCATAAGCGGAACATACTGGTTCACGCTGCTTGATAGAGTACGCGTCGAAGTCTTTTTGCGCCAAGACACCGGGATTGCCTTTCGCCGTTTGTACCGTGTTGATGATATCAGCAGAGATCTCACCCTGATAAAACGCTTTGGCACCGTCTTTGGCTATGGCCTCTAGTGTTGCTGCATACTCTGGGTTTTTAAGAAGCGTTCCAGCGGTCTTTGGACTGCTATCGGCATTAAAGAAGTAGGCTTTCGTCGTAGCAAAACGGCTGAGGCGTTGTTGGTCATTGGCAATTAACGTTGCCAAGCGTGGGCTGATAGTAAAACCTTTCTTGGCTAATTGAGCGACGGGCTCTATCAGTGATGCCCACTCTAGCTTGCCGTATTTCTGGTGAGTATCCCATAGTAATTGAACAGTACCCGGTGTACCCACCGATCGGCCACCAACAACGGCATCATAAAATTTAAGCGGCTGTCCATTTTCGTCTTGGAACAGGCGAGGGGTTGCATCCAGTGGCGCGGTCTCACGGCCATCATAGGTCTTGAGCTGTTTGGCTTCATTATCGAAATAGACAAGGAAGGCACCACCACCAATTCCAGACGATTGTGGTTCAACCAAGCCAAGCATTAGCTGCACCGCAACCATGGCGTCTACTGCGTTACCACCACGCGCAAGTACGTCAGCGCCTGCTTGTGTTGCCAATGGGTTGGCTGCTGTGACCATCCAATCGTTGGCTTTGACGAGTTGCTTGGCTTCTAAACCACTACTTTGTTCTGGGGCGACGGAATCGGCAGCTTGATTTGCCCAACTGACGTGAGAGGCAAAAAGTAGGGTAGAAGTGGCGAGGGTTGTTAGTTTTGTTTTCCACTGCATGATCTTCTCCTTTTCATATGCAGAGCTAGATTGGCAGTGGAAATGATATTTAGCCAGTACGTTGTTAACGAATTGTAATCTTGATTCTAATTTAGGCGATCAATGATGAAGCCGATTGCCATAAGATACTTAAACCTATCATGCTGAATAGCGCGCCACACAAACCGTCAATGTAAACTGTCGCTTCATGCAGCTTTTTCTGAAGTGCTTTGGTTGAAAGCATCCAAGCCAATAGTGAGAACCAAAATAGCGACAGACCAAACAAGATAAGTAGCGCAAAGCCTTTGCCCGACAGAGACATATCTGCAGGAACTAAGCTCGACATCAAGCTGATAAAAAACACTAACGCCTTTGGATTGAGGATGTTAGTGGCAAAGCCTTTAGAGAATGCTTCACGTTTGTTGGTTAGAATAAGATCTTTCGAGTTGAGCGCTTGATTGTCGTCATCATGACTTTGAATCGTTGCCCATGTTGCTTTGAGAGCACCATAGCCCAAGTAAAGTAAGTAGCTACCACCGGCTAACTGGATAATCGCAAATAGAGTTGGTTGCTGGTGGACCAGGTAGCTGATGCCCGTCAAGCTCAGTAATGAGTGAAGTAAAATCCCACACGACAAACCTAGCGCGATGTACAAGCCTGTCTGCCTACCGTGACGTGTGGCATTTTGGACCACAAGCGCAAAATCAGGACCGGGGCTCATTAAAGCAATAAAGTGGATAGAGGCTAGGGTGATAAGGATGGTGATTTCGTTCATTGTCTAATCTCGATAACGCTTAGCTAGATTCTAACTGTTGTTGGTATATGGGGTAGCTTACCTAGATCTCACACAGAGCAATTGTAAATAATCAACACTCAGTTGATTTGTGAAGGCGGGACACCAAAGGTTGTCTTGAACGCCTTTGAGAAATGCGCTTGATCGTAGAAACCAACTTGATGCGCCACGTCAGTACCACACACACCTGATTTGATGAGCCTCATGCTCTGCTCCATACGCAAACGACTTAGCCAAGCATAAGGTGTAATGCCCATTTTGTTCTTAAAGTGGCGCTGGAACTGCGTGGTTGATAAGTCACATAGTTCAGAGAGCTGCTCTAAACGTACTGGCTGGTCTAGGTTTGCCATTAAATACTCTTTCAGTGTTTCGATAGATTGATTACCTAGTTGAGTCTCGGTTTTGGATCCAAACTTGGCGTAACGATCCACAATCATCGAAAATCCTTCAAAAGGGAGGCAGTCTTGGGCGAGTTGGCTGATATTTTGATTGATGAGCAAGCCATGCGAGTTGCGTAGTTGTGAAAAAGCGGCGTGATCAGAAAGGATCAGCTCCGAAAAGCTCAATGTGTGACCGTTTTGGTCGGGATCCGCAAGATCTTGAAACCATTGAGGAGATACTGAGAACACGCTTACCTGATAGCCTGAATCTAGTTTTGAGTGACCATCATGCAGCTCATCTGGTGGCATGATTACTACCTGACCCGCTCCCACATGATGGCTAGTACCCTTATAGATGAATTTTTGCTGTCCTTGGGTAATCAAACCAATGTGAAAGTCCAAATGATAGTGGCGCTGAAAGGCAAACTCTTGGTATTGAGCTTGGATCAGACTGATATCTTCAGTGGGTGTTGAGTAGTAGTGGACTTTATCCATGGTATAAGAAAGCTTGGTTAAATTATCATCAATTCAACCAAGCTTATCTCTGTATTTCTAAATTGTCTTGTAAAAAACGATCACATCACTGTTGAGTGCGTTTGCTTTTTTTGTTGTGGCGCAGTCCATCAAAGCTGAAGATCACCAGTGCGCCCCAAATAAAGGCAAAGGTGATGGCTTTATCTGTCGTAAACGCTTCGCCATATATGAGAACCGCTAATAAGAACATCAAGCTTGGGCCTATGTACTGGAAAAAGCCGAGTGTCGATAGCTTGAGTCGTGTTGCAGCGCCAGTAAAACACAGCAGAGGTAAGGTTGTAACGATACCAGCAGCGATCAGCAGCAGGTTGAGCGTCATTGGGTTCGCCGCTAAGTCCGATGTTGCGCTATCCGCGATAAACAGCAGGTAGATGGCCGCAGCAGGTAGCATCACTAAGGTTTCAATAAATAGGCCGGTCTGTGCTTCGAGGCTGACCTTCTTTCTTAACAAGCCATAGAAGCCGAATGAGAAGGCGAGAGCAATCGCCACCACAGGGATAGAACCGAACGCGACAATCTGAATCAAGACACCAATCGCGGCTAAGCCAACCGCAAACCACTGCAGCTTTCTGAGACGCTCGCCCAAAAAGATCATACCAAGTACCACATTAATTAACGGGTTTATGTAATACCCTAGACTGGCGTCGAGCATGTGGTTGGCGTTGACCGCCCAGATGAAGATTAACCAGTTGGCACCAACCAATAGAGAGGTAGCAACCAAATAAGTCATTTTTGGCTTGGAGGTCAGTGTGTCGCGAACATTTCGCCAGCTGCGGCCAAGGTGTAGTAGAAAAGCGAGTAAGAAAAAAGACCAAACTACACGGTGACTCAGGATCTCTAACGGAGAAACCTCACTTAACGATTTGAAATATATAGGCGCAATGCCCCACATCGTATACGCACCAATCGCAAGCAAAATACCTTGGCGTGTACGCTGTTGTTGTTCTGGTGTCATGAATTATCTCTGGCACAGAGTGCTTATGAATAAGATTTATAAAGAGAGTTGGTCAGTATAGGAGCGTTAGACCGTTTCACCTAATAATTTGCGGTTTTATTCACCACCATTCCCCTCTACAATGTGTCGCCTCGCTTTACTGCTGAGCGAGCTTATTTAACCCGCGATTAGGATACCCAATGACCGCTACTTTGATTGCAGAACAAACCACCAATACCACCATCAGCGCTCAAAGCGTGCTTGAGGAGGTGTTCGGCTATCAAGAGTTCAGAGATGGTCAGCAAGAGGTGATCGATATGGCGGTGTCCGGGCAAGATAGCCTGGTGATCATGCCAACTGGTGGTGGTAAGTCGCTCTGTTATCAGATTCCCGCGTTAGTGCGTGAGGGGCTCACATTAGTTATCTCGCCACTAATTTCGCTCATGAAAGATCAAGTGGACCAACTCAAGGCCAATGGTGTGGCGGCAGAGTGTATTAACTCTTCAATGCCACGTGAAGAGCTCATTTCAGTCTTCAATCGCATGAACTCAGGCCAATTAAAGATGGTTTACGTCTCACCTGAGCGTGTATTGATGCGTGATTTCATTGAACGCCTGCAAGGCTTGCCGCTGTCGATGATCGCAGTGGATGAAGCACACTGTATCTCGCAGTGGGGTCATGACTTCCGTCCCGAATACGCATCACTTGGTCAGCTTAAGCAGTATTTTCCTCATGTCCCTTATATGGCATTGACGGCAACCGCGGACGATGCGACGCGTAAAGACATTATTCAGCGCTTGCAGCTGGTGGATCCTCACACCTACTTAGGCAGCTTTGACCGCCCTAATATCCGCTATAACCTGGTAGAGAAGCACAAACCGGTTTCTCAAGTGGTGCGCTACCTAGAAACCCAGCGCGGTAATTGTGGCATCATCTATTGTGGTAGCCGCAAGAAGGTAGAGATGGTCACCGAGAAGCTGTGTAACAACGGCATTCGCGCTGCGGGTTATCACGCTGGTATGGATACAGATGAACGCGCTTATGTACAAGAAGCGTTTCAGCGTGATGATATTCAGATAGTCGTAGCGACCGTGGCGTTTGGTATGGGCATCAACAAACCTAACGTGCGTTTCGTGGTGCACTTCGACATCCCAAGAAACATCGAATCTTACTACCAAGAGACAGGTCGAGCAGGGCGTGATGGTCTGCCTGCCGAAGCGATGATGTTGTACGACCCAGCAGATATGGGTTGGCTACGCCGTATGTTGGATGAGAAAGATGATGGGCCACAAAAGCAGGTAGAGACTCATAAGCTCAATGCGATGAGTGCTTTCGCTGAGGCTCAGACCTGTCGTCGTCAGGTACTGCTTAACTACTTTGGTGAGTATCGTGAAAAGCCATGTGGCAACTGCGATATCTGCCTTGATCCACCCAAGCACTTTGATGCTACAGAAGAGGCGCAAAAAGCCCTTTCATGCGTGTATCGAGTAAACCAATCTTTTGGTATGGGTTATGTGGTTGAAGTGATGCGCGGTATGCAGAACATCCGTGTACGAGACAATGGGCATGACAAGCTTTCTACCTATGGTATTGGTCGTGACCACAGCCATGACTACTGGATCAGTATTTTCCGTCAGTTAATTCATAAAGGGTTGTTGTTCCAAAACATTACCCGTAATTCTACGTTGCAGCTGACTGAAGAAGCGCGCCCGCTGCTACGCGGAGAAATGACGCTAGAATTGGCAGTGCCACGTCTGGATACTGCTGCACGCAGTGCGAAGTCGGATAAACTCAGCAGCAAGAACTACGATAAGAAGCTGTTTGCTAAGCTACGCAAGCTACGCAAGTCGATTGCCGATGAAGATGGCTTGCCGCCTTACGTTGTCTTTAGTGATGCCACACTGATCGACATGGCGGAAATTTTGCCAACCTCTTACGGTGAGATGCTTGCAGTGAACGGTGTTGGCCAGCGTAAACTCGATAAATATGCTGATCCGTTCCTTGATTTGATTCAAGAACACATTACCAACCACGGTTAACGTCCCGAAAATTATAAATAGAGAAGTAAAATGGAATTTGGACTGAGAGAATATCTTGCTGAAGAAGGGCGACTGCTTATTACCACGCCAAGCTTTGACTTTGACACTTTTCCTGAGTTAGGAGAGAAGCTAATTGCGCTGCTTTCTGCCAGTGTGATTGAAAAGCAGTGGGATGCGGATATGCACTCTTGGCTGGTGGATTTTGAAGGGTGTCAGTTGTTTCTTAAGTCTGAACATTACAGCGAGTCAGTCTGGTTTGAGTCTCTAAGCCCAGAAGCAAGTCGAGAAGAATTCGATTATCTGGCTTCTCTGTTTAAACGCGGCTTCTAATTTTACTCCCGCGGAATCACTACTGAAATGAAGAAATGTTAGGGATAAACGTTTGCGTTTATTCCTCTCATTGCAGTCAAAATTGATTAATGTATAATCGCCCGCCGCTCAATAGAGCAAAGTTAAACAGATTTTTTATTCACATTATTGGTAAGAGCCTTGTTCATGATAAATGAATAAGTCACTCGATTTGGGTTCCCTCACCCCCAAACCAAACTAAAAAGGTACCGCATGAGTAACTTTACGCCTGCGCAACAGCGCAAAGCTCTAGCCCTGCTAGTTCTATTCCACCTGATCATTATTGCATCAAGTAACTACCTTGTTCAGCTGCCTTTTACCATCTTCGGTATGCATACCACATGGGGCGCGTTCACTTTCCCGTTTATTTTCCTAGCGACCGACCTGACCGTACGTATTTTCGGTGCTCAGTTAGCGCGTAAAATCATCTTCTTGGTGATGTTGCCTGCACTAGCGGTGTCGTACTTCTTATCGGTTGTGTTCTTTGAAGGCCAGTTCCAAGGCTTTGCACAGCTTGGCGAGTTTAACTTGTTTGTTGCTCGTATCGCAGCAGCAAGCTTTATGGCGTACCTGTTAGGTCAGATTCTTGATGTGCACGTATTTAACCGTCTGCGCCAACTGAAACAGTGGTGGATTGCACCGACATGTTCAACCTTATTCGGTAACGCAATTGATACCATCGCTTTCTTTGCGATTGCTTTCTACCAAAGCCCAGATCCATTTATGGCTGAACATTGGACCGAGATTGCTCTGGTGGACTATGGCTTTAAGTTGGTGATCAGCTTAGGTCTGTTCGTACCGATGTACGGCGTACTACTGAATTATATCGTGAAGAAATTGACGGCGGTTAACCCTAGCTTTAAAGCTACCGGTGTAAACGCTTAGGTGAAGCGATGAATTGAGATAAATAAAAGGCCCTCTTATGTGAGGGCCTTTTTAGTATAAATCGCAATTAAGCCGTTATGACTCAGCGATGGCCAGTGGCCAACCAATGTCGGTTTGACGGTTGGCCTCAATCTCTAGCTCGGCTGCGGTAAGCGGATTACTCGCAAGCCACTGCTTATCGATGGTCACTGTTAAGTTGTCGCCATCGGCAGCAAGCGTCACTTTTGGCTCTAGTTCTGGGTTACGACGGTGAGTTAACAGAATAGCCAGTCTCAACAAGCGCAGTACACGCTTAGCGCTGGTGCCTGAAATTGCATGTTGTTCTGGCAGTGATGTTAACTGCTCACGGTAACGACGACTTAGCTCACCAAGGAAGTGCTTCTGTGCACGAGTAAAGCCTGGTAAATCGAGATGCTGAAGTAAGTAAGCACTATGCTCACCACCCTTTTTAAAGTCGATAGTGAGGCCAATCTCGTGTAGTTTGGCTGCGGTTTGTAGCATGACGAGAGCTTGAGGCTCTGCAATCCATTCACTGCTGCCAGCCTGTTGGTATAGAGACTCAGCCAACTGAGAAACTTGTTCAGCGTACTGAGTATCCATCTGGTAGCGAGACTGAACACTCGCAATCGTGCGTGCACGAATGTCATCTTGGCGCAGCTCATCAACCATCTCATACGCTAGGCCTTCGCGCAGTGCGCCACCGGCCAGTGTCATTGAGTCGATCTCAAGCAGTTCAAAGATTGCAATCAGAATAGAAAGGCCACTTGGGAATACCAAAGCGCGCTCTAGAGTTAGACCTTCAATCTCTAGCTCTTCTAAACGTTCTGCGATCATCGCTTGCTTTTGCAGACGCTTAAGCTTGGCATGAGTGATAACCTCATCCATACCTTGCGCCAGCATGATTTCTTGTAGAGCTTGTACTGTGCCGCTCGCGCCTACACACACATCCCAACCTAGCTTGGTGTAGCTCTCTAGGATTGGCTCTAGTGTCGCTTTAGCAGCATCAATTGCGTGCTCGAAGTTGCTTGCCGTCAGTTGGCGATCTTTAAAGTGGCGCTCAAGCCATGTCACGCAGCCCATTTTAAGGCTAGTCAGTGCTTTGGCAGAGAAACCTTCACCGATGATCATCTCGGTGCTCGCGCCACCAATATCGACCACTAAACGACGACCGCTACCACCGGAGGTGTGCGCTACGCCTTTATAGATGGTCGCAGCTTCTTCTTCACCAGAGATAACATTAATGTCGTGACCAAGGATCTGGTTCGCTTTCTCTAAGAAAATTTCCACGTTGGTTGCGGTACGAAGAGTAGCAGTACCCACAATACGGATGTTCTCAGTAGGAATATCTTGAAGTCGCTCAGCAAAGAGACTCAAACAATCCCAACCTCGCTGCATAGCCTCTAAGCTAAGAGCATTATTTTCATCTAAGCCGGCAGCTAAACGAACTTTGCGCTTAATCTTGGCCATGGTTTGGACGCTGCCATCGATATGACGCACAACGAGCATATGAAAACTGTTCGACCCGAGGTCGATAGCAGCGTATAGCGGGGGTGACACTGTTTGAGTCATAGGCGTTTAAGCTTCCTTGTTATGACGCGGCTGGCGTGGACGACGGTTTTGGTTCGGCTTACGGTTGCCGTTACGAGAACCACCGTTGTTTGAGCGGCGCTGTTGCGGGTTACGCGTGCGCAGGCGCAATGGTGCTGGCAGATCTTCAATAAGTGCCGAAGCATCGTAGTCAGATACTGGGATTGCGTGCTCAATGTACTCTTCGATTGTTGGAAGGTTAATTGCGTAATCTTCACAAGCGAAGCTGATTGAGTGACCACTTGCACCAGCACGGCCAGTACGGCCGATACGGTGAACGTAATCTTCACAATCGTCAGGTAGATCGAAGTTGAATACGTGAGTTACTTGAGGAATATGTAGGCCACGTGCCGCAACGTCGGTTGCAACCAATAGGTCAACTTCACCCTTAGTGAATTGCTCAAGGATTTTTTCACGTTTCTTCTGAGGTACATCACCCGTTAGTAGGCCAACACGGTGACCGTCAGCTGCTAGGTGGCCCCATACAGACTCACACTTGTGCTTAGTATTGGCAAAGATGATTGCACGCTCAGGCCACTCTTCTTCGATCAGAGTTTGCAGTAGTGCCATCTTGTGTTCGTTTGATGGGTAGAACAGCTCTTCTTTGATACGGTGACCAGTTTTACGCTCAGGCTCAACCACAACATGCTCAGGATTGTGCATGTGCTCGAACGCCAACTCTTGTACGCGGTAAGACAGCGTCGCAGAGAACAGCATGTTCAAACGCTCTTTTGGCTCAGGCATACGACGGAACAAGAAACGGATGTCTTTAATGAAACCAAGGTCGAACATGCGGTCCGCTTCATCCAGAACAACGGCTTGGATGTGGTTCAGGTTAAATACCTTTTGCTTGTAGAAGTCGATGATACGGCCAGTAGTACCGATCAGAACGTCTACACCGTCTTCTAGCTTAGCTAACTGCTTATCGTAGCTCTCGCCACCGTAGGCAAGTGCCGCTTTAATACCAGTACTCGCGATAAGAGGCTCAGCATCGTTAAAGATCTGAATCGCTAGCTCGCGCGTCGGAGCCATAATAATCGCACGAGGCTGATTTGGCTTACGACCTTCGTGTTCAGGTGTATTTAGCAGGTGGTTAAAGGTAGCAGTAAGAAACGCGAGCGTTTTACCAGTGCCCGTTTGGGCCTGGCCTGCGATGTCTTGGCCGGTGAGCAGTACCGGCAGCGCCAAGGCTTGAATCGGGGTACAATATTCGAACCCTTTTTTCTCCAATCCTTTAATGACTTGGGCGTTTAAATCCAAATCGGCGAACTTTTGCTCTGTGATATGCGTCTTTTTCATAGCTATAGAATATCAGCTTAAGCTTGCAATACGAAAGTAAATACATTCCAATAGGGCATCTATTTACTGGTTATCATCCAACCAGTTCTAAAAAACACATTGGAGTGGAAGATGAGTGATAAGATTTTGCAGCTTACTGATGAAGGTTTTGATAACGACGTAATCAACGCTGCAGGCCCGGTTCTTGTTGATTTTTGGGCGGAATGGTGTGGTCCATGTAAAATGATTGCGCCGATTCTTGATGAAATCGCCGACGAGTACGAAGGCAAGCTCACTATCGGTAAACTGAATATCGACCAAAACGCGGGTACACCACCTAAGTTTGGTATCCGTGGTATTCCAACGCTACTTCTTTTCAAAGATGGTGGCGTAGCAGCAACTAAAGTTGGTGCTCTGTCTAAAACTCAACTGAAAGAGTTCCTAGACGCGAACCTATAATAGGCAAGCAATAAAAAGAAACCGTGCAGTTAACAAATGCACGGTTTTGTTTTTTCTAAGCTATAGACTAGGCTTAGTTTTAGTGATAATTTATCGCACGTTAATTGAACAAATTTCTCTTCTTGGTCGATCCTGTGACCGAATCCCTCTTAACTAGAAAACAGATCTTATTTTGACTAAACAAGCATCCACCACAATGAATCTTACAGAACTGAAGAACAGACCTGTATCTGAACTTGTTAAACTTGGCGAAAGCCTAGGCCTAGAAAACCTAGCTCGTCTAAGAAAACAGGACATTATCTTCTCCATCCTTAAAGCACATGCAAAAAGTGGTGAAGACATCTTCGGTGATGGTGTTCTAGAAATTCTGCAAGACGGTTTTGGTTTCCTACGTAGCGCAGACAGCTCATACCTAGCTGGTCCTGATGACATTTACGTATCGCCAAGTCAGATTCGTCGTTTCAACCTACGTACTGGTGACTCAATTGCCGGAAAGATTCGCCCACCTAAAGATGGCGAACGTTACTTTGCACTGCTTAAAGTAAACACGGTAAACCACGACAAACCAGATAACGCTCGTAACAAAATCCTATTTGAAAACCTTACCCCTCTACACGCTAACGAGCGTATGGTTATGGAGCGCGGTAACGGTTCTACTGAAGACATCACAGCACGTGTACTTGACCTTGCATCACCAATTGGTAAAGGTCAGCGTGGTCTGATTGTTGCTCCGCCTAAAGCGGGTAAGACAATGTTGCTTCAGAACATTGCACAAAGCATTGCTCACAACCACCCAGAGTGTGAGCTAATGGTACTTCTTATCGATGAGCGTCCAGAAGAAGTAACCGAGATGCAACGCCTAGTTAAAGGTGAAGTAGTTGCATCGACTTTCGATGAGCCAGCATCTCGCCACGTACAAGTTGCAGAAATGGTTATCGAGAAAGCGAAACGTCTTGTTGAACACAAGAAAGACGTGGTTATCCTACTTGACTCTATTACTCGTCTAGCACGTGCATACAACACCGTAGTACCTTCATCAGGTAAAGTACTGACTGGTGGTGTGGATGCGAACGCACTACACCGTCCTAAGCGTTTCTTCGGTGCTGCACGTAACGTAGAAGAGGGTGGTAGCTTAACTATCCTAGCAACTGCACTGGTTGATACCGGCTCTAAGATGGACGAAGTTATCTACGAAGAGTTCAAGGGTACAGGTAACATGGAAATCCACTTGAACCGTAAGATCGCTGAGAAGCGTGTCTTCCCTGCAATCGACTTCAACCGCTCTGGTACTCGTCGTGAAGAACTACTGACGAAGAACGATGAGCTGCAGAAGATGTGGATCCTACGTAAGATTGTTCACCCAATGGGCGAAATCGATGCAATGGAATTCCTAATCGACAAGCTAGCGATGACGAAGACTAACGATGAGTTCTTCGACGCAATGCGTCGTCAATAAGTTAGATATCGCTATCTAGAACGACTATGAAGCGCTGCCACTGGTAGCGCTTTTTATTTGCATTTTTGGCGAGTAGCTTGCAGAATAACCAAAAGTGTTACAAGGAAGTTAAAATGCAACATGGACTGTTGTCGTCAATACTCCTGTCTATTTCACTGTTATTTACACCTGTCAGCGTATCGTTCGCGACAGAGATGTCTCCTCAAACAGTCGAAACATGGCTGGAGAATGACCAAGTAAAACAAAAGACCTCAGAGTTTCTAGAGTTAGTGATGCGCGATGAAGTGAACTCATTGCGCTTTGCCCTTGAGCGTCTTACCTTTCCCCAGCAGGAAGTCGCGCGCTACCAACTGCTCAAAAAGATAGAGCAGCAACAGATTGTGCTGACACCGAAAATGTCGATCTTCATCGAGCAACAATTAGCGATCACGCCAACCTATCAAGTATTAGAGCGTGGTGATGGCTACGAATTTACGGTTCCTGCATTTAACTACCCATCTATTGCCAATCGTCTTATCAAACAGTTCCGCGAAGACCAAAATACCCTGGTATTTGTATTAAATGCTGAAAAGAAAGATCTCGACTTAAAGTCGTGGCTAACAGGAGCGGAGCATCAGGTTCAAACGCGAGAAGCATTGTTAGTTCGTGAGCTCGATAGTTTGTCTCCAGAGGCGGTTGATTACCTAGCTAAACAGTTAACCGAGTCGCCAATCGTGAGTTGGTTACCATCAACAGAAGTGGTGGTACGCTTGGCACAAGTCAGCGAAGACCCTGAGGTCTACCAAATCCTGTGGAAGATGAAAGCCGACTATCATAGTCAAGCAGAGCTAGTACGTTTGGCTGAAAGCAAAGAACCTTTCGCATTAGAGCAGGTGATGGCAGCAACTAAGAACCCACGCCTAAAAGAAGAAGCGATCACCTTACTCACAAGAGTGAACCCACTTTCGGAAGAGGTAAAAGCATTTCTAGTCTCTCGCATGGCGATAGCAGACGACGCTTCGTTGGTCGCACGTGAGTTAGCTAAACAAGGTCACACGGGGTGGCTACAAGACTTAGTTAACGATAACCCACAAGTGAAAAGCTCTGTAATCCAGCAAGTGCTACCGTAACTGGGTTTTACCTCGCAATAACCTTACTAAAAAGGGGGATCTCAGGATGCCCCTTTTTGTTATACTGCTTGCAGATTAATCAGCATTAGAAGCCCTATGAGTTATAAGGATTTACGCGACTTTATTGATCACCTAGAAGGGATTGGTCAGCTAAAGCGCATTTCTCACCCTGTCGACCCCGATTATGAAATGACAGAGATCAGCGATCGTACATTACGTGCTGGTGGTCCTGCATTGCTATTTGAAAACCCAATTGGCTATAACATGCCTGTGTTGACCAACTTATTTGGTACGCCGGAGCGTGTCGCTATCGGTATGGGGCGTCAGGACGTTAAAGAGTTACGCGAAGTCGGTAAGCTACTGGCTTATCTTAAAGAGCCAGAGCCGCCAAAAGGCTTTAAAGATGCGATAGAAAAAATCCCAGTCTTTAAGCAAGTCCTAAACATGCCAGCCAAGCGCCTTCGTAAAGCGCCGTGCCAAGAGATTGTGTGGCAGGGTGATGAGGTTGACCTTGATAAAGTGCCTGTAATGAGCTGCTGGGCAGATGACGTTGCGCCTCTATTAACTTGGGGTTTAACCGTTACTCGTGGGCCAAACAAGAAACGCCAAAACTTGGGTATCTATCGTCAACAGAAGATAGGTAAGAACAAGATTATCATGCGTTGGTTAGCGCATCGCGGTGGAGCACTCGATCTTCGAGACTGGATGGAGACAAATCCAGGTAAGCCATTCCCAGTATCAGTTGCTTTTGGTGCTGATCCTGCCACCATACTAGGAGCTGTAACACCAGTGCCAGATACGCTCTCTGAGTACGCGTTTGCTGGTCTGCTGCGTGGTAGCAAAACGGAAGTGGTTAAATCGATTAGCAATAATCTAGAAGTGCCAGCCAGCGCAGAGATTGTGATGGAAGGCTATATCGACCCGAACGAGTTTGCTGATGAAGGTCCATACGGTGACCATACGGGTTACTACAATGAGAAAGAGAAACACCATGTGTTTACCATTACTCATATCACGATGCGTAAAGACCCTATTTATCACAGCACCTACACAGGCCGTCCGCCAGATGAGCCTGCAGTATTAGGTGTTGCGCTGAACGAAGTGTTCGTGCCAATTCTGCAAAAGCAGTTCCCTGAAATTGAGGATTTCTACCTACCGCCTGAAGGGTGTTCATACCGAATGGCAGTAGTGACCATGAAGAAACAGTACCCGGGTCATGCAAAGCGCGTGATGATGGGGGTATGGTCTTTCTTACGTCAGTTCATGTACACCAAGTTTGTACTGGTATGCGATGAGAGTGTTAATGCACGTGATTGGTCTGAAGTCACTGCAGCGATGGCGGAACATATGAGCCCTAAGCGTGACACATTGATGATAGAAAGCACGCCTATTGATTCTCTCGACTTTGCATCTCCAGTTGTTGGCTTAGGTTCTAAGATGGGGCTGGATATCACCAAGAAGTGGGATGCTGAGCTTGAACTGTCTCCTGAAGCTTCTGCAGTAAGTGAAGACAAGCCGGTATGCGAGCAAGCGCTAAAACAGATCAAGCAAGCTCATCCAGAAATCATCGATATCCATCTGCAAAATAAAAATAGCAGTATGGTCGTGGTTTCGATTGAGAAGGCGAAGGCGCATCATGCAAAAGAGGTTATGGAAACCATCTGGCAGCAGTTTGCTGATAACAAGTTCGTGATTGTGTGTGATGGCGACGTTAATGTTCGTGATTGGAACGATATTATCTGGGCGATCACCACGCGAATGGATCCGGCGCGCGATACGATTTATGAATCACAACCATCTTCACTGTCTCGTATGGGATTGGATGCGACGAATAAGATTCAAGGTCAAGAGTGTCGACGCGAGTGGGGCACACCCATTACAAAAGATCCAAAGATTGTCGAAAAAGTTGATAGTATCTGGGAACAACTAGGAATCTTATGAGCTACCAAGTAGTCTTGTATCCAGAAAATATCACCTTCGATATAGAAAAAGGGCAAACGGTGTTGGATGCTGCGCTCAACAGCAACATTAACTTCCCCAACCGTTGCCAAATAGGTGCTTGTGCGATGTGCATGTGCAAAAAACTAGAAGGGCAAGTCAGTTATCACCTTGAGCCAATGCTTACAGAGAAAGAGCAGCAACAAGGGTGGATATTCGCTTGCCAAGCAATAGCAGAAAGTAATTTAGTCCTGACCTTTGCTGATTAAAGGTCTGTGAGAGGAATAGCATGACAATTAAATGTAAAGTGAAGTCTATCGAGCCATTGGCGTGTAACACGTACCAAATTCTACTTCACCCAGAAACACCAGTAGCATTTAAAGCTGGTCAATACCTTATGGTAGAGATGGGCGAGAAAGATAAGCGCCCATTCTCAATTGCGAGCAGCCCTTGTCGTCACGAAGGTGAACTAGAGCTACATATCGGTGCTGCAGAACATAACGCTTACGCACTCGAAGTAGTAGAAGCTATGCAAAAAGCGCTAGCAGAAGATGGAGATATCGCTATTGATGCGCCTCACGGTGACGCTTGGGTAAAAGAAGAGAGCGATCGTCCACTATTGCTAGTAGCTGGTGGTACGGGTTTCAGTTACGTACGTTCTATTCTTGATCACTGTATCGCCCAGAATAGTCAAAAAGAGATTCACCTATACTGGGGTGCTAAAGATGAGCGCCAGCTTTACGCGAAAGCAGAGTTAACTGAGATTGCAGAAAAGCACAGCAATGTTCATTTTGTGCCAGTAGTAGAAGACGCACCAGCAGCATGGAGCGGTCAAACAGGGAATGTGCTAGAAGCAATCAACCATAACTTTGAGTCTTTAGCTGATTACGACATCTATATTGCAGGTCGTTTTGAAATGGCTGGCGCTGCAAGAGAGCAATTTACTGAGAAAAAAGATGCGAAGCGCGAGCATATGTATGCTGATGCCTACGCATTTATCTAACTAAAAGCGTATTAATTCGTTCAAAAAGAGAGCAGAAATGCTCTCTTTTTTTGGTTTTGATGAACTATTAGGCAGTTAACCCCTATTTATTCAATTTTTATGAAAAAGTAGTTGCCAAGTTTCAGAGTCTCTCTATAATGCCGCCTCACTGACACGGCAGACGCCACAAGGCTTCAGCAGTAATCAGTAAGACGAAAATTCGAAAGAAATTAATTTTCAAAAAGTGTTTGACACTGAATGTTAATTCGCTAGAATGGCCGTCCACTTTGAGAGGTAAGTCTCAAAAAAGTAAAGCTCTTTAACAATTTA
>NZ_JAHGAN010000060.1:0-736 GCF_030248625.1 Vibrio sp. D420a
TCTTACTTCGAAACTGACGATGACCACAACGACGCTGACAAAGGTGTGAATGGTTACATCGGTCTTGAGCAAGAAGTATTCAGCGTATATGCGGGTTACGAAACTCGTGATGATGAGAAAGACTACGAGGTTTACTCTCTATCTGGAAACATGAAGCTAGGCTCAATGACTCTAGGTCTAAACTCTTGGATCGACCAAAACGATGAAATGAAGAACACAGGCTTCTACTTCTCTGGTGGCTACACGCTATCTGAAGACCTAACTATTGCTGCAGGTTACGCGTTCAACACCAACGAAGAAGACAGCGCATCTGACATCGACTCTTCTTACATCAACGTTGCTGCAATGTACCGCATCTCTGCAAACGCTGACATGGGTATCGATATCAAACAAGATCTAGAAGGCGCTCGTTTCAGTGGTAACACACAATACGATGAAGAGACTCACGTATTTGCAGCGGCTTACTACTACTTCTAATAGTCATGTACTGAGGGGGCATGCCCGGTCTCCCTCTGATTATGTGTCTTAATGATATATCCACTGTTTAATTTTTCGGCCACTTCGTCTTGAGGTGGCCTTTTTGTGTCATTTTTTCTGAGATTTATAAATGATTAAAGAGATAACAGCGCAGGGAGTGATTTATGGTAACCCTACACTGTTTACGTGCAAGCCAAACCGTGAAGGTAAATATGAACTGGCTCGTAAGGTAGGTCGAGAGCCTGGAACGCGCCCTCAA
>NZ_JAHGAN010000061.1:0-3165 GCF_030248625.1 Vibrio sp. D420a
CCAGTACGACCAATACGGTGGATGTAAGACTCAACATCGAATGGGATGTCGTAGTTGAATACGTGAGTAATACGTGGAACGTCTAGACCACGTGCAACAACGTCAGTTGCGACTAGGATATCGATAACACCTTCTTTGATGTGATCAACAGTACGCTCACGTAGAGACTGAGGAATGTCACCGTGCAGTGCAGCCGCTTTGAAGCCACGTGCAGATAGCCAATCAGCTAGACGCTCAGTGTCTTGACGAGTACGTACGAATACGATTGACGCGTCAGTCTCTTCAGTTTCAAGAAGACGGGACATTGCTTCGTCTTTCTCTACACCTTTAACAACCCAGAAGTTCTGCGCTACTTTGTCAACTGTGTGGTTAGTACCAGCAACGTCAACTTTCGCTGGGTTACGTAGGTAACGATCAACGATAGTCTTAACCATTGGAGGCATAGTTGCAGAGAATAGTACACGTTGTGCAGATTCTGGAGCTTGCTCAAGGATCCAAGTAACGTCATCTACGAAGCCCATTTTTAGCATTTCATCTGCTTCATCAAGAACAAATGTGTGTGCTTCATCTAGGTGTAGACGGTCACGAGTTAATAAGTCTTTAACACGACCCGGAGTACCAACAACAATGTGAGCACCGCGGCTTAGAGCACGCATTTGGTCAACGATTGAAGCACCACCGTAGATTTCGATAACCTTAAGGCCTTTGATGTCACGACCAAGGTTTTTGATTTCCGCAGCAACTTGAATCGCTAGCTCACGAGTAGGAGCCATGATGATTGCTTGTGGTTTGTGTTGGTTTAGGTTGATTTTGTTCAGTAGAGGCAGAGAGAAAGCTGCTGTTTTACCAGTACCTGTCTGTGCTTTACCTAGTGCGTCTTTACCTTCAAGAAGAAGAGGAATTGCTGCCGCTTGGATTGGAGTTGGAGATACGAAACCCATGCTATCAAGAGCTGAAAGGATGTTTTCGTTAAGTGCTAATTCATTAAATTGAATTACAGATTCGGACATTGGGATCCCACTATATTAAGTAAACAAAAGGTCCCGGGAGCTCTACCAATTCCAATACTGATCCTATCAGATACTGATTCCGTTCAGTTGCGAAGCAGTAATAAAACGCATCAAGCCATTAGGGACGTCTAAGGGAGGCGGATTATTCCTTAAATGCATAAAAAAAGCCAGAAAAAATTGAAATACATCACATATTTTTCTGATTTACTGAATTTTTGGCTATCTTGTCATCAAAATTTGACGTTAACCCATTCAAATGAGGGTCTATCGTGCAAAGTCAACCACATTCGTTGTCACCATTTAATTTGCGCTGTCACGTGCTTTAAGTAGTAATCAGGCCTCGCAATGATTATAGTGTGCTCAATTGTTCTCGTAAGATAAAAGTAAGATGTTTCAAGATAACCCTCTACTCGCTCAGCTTAAGCAACAAATCCAAGAAACACTTCCTAAAAAGGAAGGCACAATCAAAGCAACAGAAAAAGGCTTTGGTTTTCTAGAAGTAGATAGCAAGACTAGCTACTTTATCCCGCCACCGTATATGAAGAAGTGTGTTCACGGTGACAAAGTGGTCGCGATCATCCGTACTGAGAAAGAACGTGAAGTCGCTGAACCAGAAGAGCTAGTAGAACAAGGTCTTACTCGATTTATCGCTCGCGTTAAGCTTTTCAAAGGCCGTCTAAACGTTGTACCTGATCACCCTCAGCTTAAAAAGCTTCAACTAAAAGCCAAGGCGAAAAAAGGCCTAAACCCTGAAACGCTAAAAGAAGGCGACTGGGTTGTTGCCCACATCGTTCAGCACCCATTAAAAGGTGATAACGGCTTCCTTGCTCAGATCTCAGAAAAGATCACCGATGCGGACGACAAAATCGCACCTTGGTGGGTAACGCTTGCTCAAAACGATCTACCAAACAGCGAGCCTGAAGGCATCGATAACTGGCAGATCAATGACGATGCGGATTTAGAGCGTATCGACATGACGCACGTACCTTTCGTCACTATCGATGGTGAAAGCACCAAAGATATGGATGATGCTCTGTACGCGAAGAAAAAAGAGAACGGCGATTTCGAACTAACGATTGCTATTGCTGACCCAACAGCTTACATCTCACCAGATGATGAGATGGACAAAGTAGCACGCGATCGTGGCTTCACGATTTACCTACCGGGCCGCAACATTCCAATGCTGCCACGTGATTTAGCAGACAACCTATGTTCACTGATCGAGAACGAAGAGCGCCCTGCGCTTTGCTGTACAGTGACGGTCTCTAAAGACGGTGTGATTGGCGACGATATTAAGTTCTTCGCGGCAAACATTAAGTCTCATGCTCGCCTAGCATACGACAACGTATCCGATTGGCTAGAAACCGGCGCATCTGAGAAGTGGCAACCAAGCGAAGAGATCGCAACCATTGTTGCAGACCTACATGAGTTTGCTAAAGCTCGCTCAGCGTGGCGTGAAGCGAATGCTGTCGTATTCCCAGACCGCCCTGATTACCGCTTTGAGCTAAGCGAAGACAACGACGTGGTAGCCATTCACGCAGACATGCGTCGTAGTGCGAACAAGTTAGTTGAAGAAGCTATGATCAGCGCCAATATCTGTGCTGGCCGTGTGCTAAAAGAGAGCTTCAACCAAGGTGTGTTTAACTGCCACGCAGGCTTTAAGACAGACAAACTTGCAGACGTGCTTGAGCTAGTAAACCCACAGGCAGAAACACCGTACACAGAAGAGCAAATCGCTTCTCTTGAAGGTTTTGCAGCTCTGCGCCGTTGGTTAGGTTCACTTGAGAGCAACTACTACGACAACCGTATTCGTAAGTTCCAAGCGTACAGTGAAATCAGCAATGAGCCGGCACCGCACTATGCGATGGGTCTAGATATTTACGCGACTTGGACATCTCCAATCCGTAAGTACGGCGACATGATTAATCACCGCATGTTGAAAGCACACATCCTAGGCAAAGCACCAATTCAAACACCTGACGAAACGGTCGGTGAAGAACTGGCTCTGCATCGCCGTCATCACGGTATGGCAGAACGTAACGTAGGCGATTGGCTATATGCTCGTACACTTGCCAATGCACCAGCAGAAGAGACGCGTTTCCAAGCAGAGATCTTCGATATCAACCGTGCAGGTATGCGTGTACGCCTACTAGAG
>NZ_JAHGAN010000062.1:0-4029 GCF_030248625.1 Vibrio sp. D420a
GGTCATTATGTCTATGAATGGAAACTAAGAATAAATGATACGTAATTTTTACAGTTGTGATAAAGAAGTCGATAAAAACAGCCATGGCGGTGAAGGCTCAATTGATATCTACCGAGCATTTAGACGCAAAGATTTTTCAGGAGCTTGGGATTTTGCCATTAGAGTTGTAATGCCACCGGGAAGCTCAATGGGAGAGCACACTCATGGTGATGATGAAGAAATGTATATTATTTTAAAAGGTGAAGGGACAATGACTATTGAGGGAGAGTCTAGAAAGGTAACTTCTGGAGATATGATTGTGAATAAACCTCACGGTACACATGGCTTAGTGAATACGTCTGACTCAGAAATCGAATTACTCATTATCCAAGCAAGTACGAAGTAAATCACCATAACAAATCGCTTAACAGGTTGGGACTCCTAACGCTTGGCCATTTTTATCCAAATCTGAGTCAGTGTTTAGGGCACAGGTTTTAAGTTGGGTGGAAGCATTGTCCACCCCTTAATGCAGCGTTAGAATTTTAGGAGGCAGCATTCAGTTTATATCATTTATAGCCCCATTGGTTTTTGTATCGATTCTCGTGTTTAAGGCAAGATTTTCGGTATATCACAATACTCTCGACAATGGTGCTTTCACTTATGTTTCAGCTTTCCTAGCCGTTACTTTAACTGCTTTTTTATATATCTATAAATTAAAAAAAGACAAACGTGCCGAAAACATAATTGTGGAACATAGACAATATGGAAAACCCCTAGTTAGTAACTCGCTCATGACCATTTGGGTCATTCCACTGTTTATTTTTATAAGAATCGGCATGTCAATTTCTAACGAAAATTATATGAGTGACGAAGTAGTAAAAATCAATTATACGGTTACTTGTAAAGGTGAGCGTTCAGTTAAAAGTGGAACAGTAAAGTACCTCTGTATAAACGACGGCGAAAGAGATCTTACATATGATTTACACAACATAGGATCTCATTATTTTTCAGTTGGAGACGAAATTTTTGCCACTGCACGAAGAGGTTATTGGGGGTATTTAGTTATTCAAGAGCTTCATAAAAAGAATCCCAGGAAGCCTAAGAAAACTCAGAAAGAATTAGATATACAAACAGCCATTTGTGAGGGACTGTCTTCATTAGAATGTGCCTTGTACTTTTCGCCCTAGAAGAAAGGCGTTAAATTATAGTTTTTGGATATTAAATTCTAACAAGCAATCTAAGCAGACTGTCAACGCGTGGCATTTTTATTATGCTGCGGTTTTAGTAGTTAAGATGGTATGCGGAGGCATTGGCATAGCGTGCCTCACACCTAAACAAGGACTTATGTTCTGAGGAGAAATTATGATTTATACGACAACGGAAACTGTTCCTGGCAAGGAAATTGAGGCTGTATTAGGTATCGTCAATGGCAACGTGGTTCAGTCTAAACATGTTGGTCGAGATATCATGGCTGGTTTAAAAGGTATTGTAGGCGGCGAACTCAAAGGCTATACCGAGATGTTGATGGAAGCTCGAAATATAGCGGTAGAGCGATTGATAGAAGATGCACAAAAGTTAAATGCTGATGCAATAGTGGGAATACGATTCACAACTAGCTCAGTTACTGATGGGGCATCAGAAATATTAGTGTTTGGCACAGCAGTAAAACTACAAAAATAACAAGTATTTAAGAGTGATTTGAAGCGCTTGGCTTTAGGTTAATTAGTGGATTATAGAGAGTAATATGAAGAGTAGCGTTAAATTTTTAACAGCGTTATATATTATATCACTGCCAGTGATGGCTGATGCGGTTTTGGTTGATGAACATAAACCGAATACGACAACTGTCACTAGTGAGACTAAAGAAAGTCAAATGTATATTAGTTTTGATGGAAATCTGGATAGTCTTCCTATCGATGTAAGAGCACAGTTCCCAAGCATTATCGATACTAAAGAAATAAGTAGTGAAGAAACTAAGGTTGTAATAAGTGACGAAAATGCCCAGTGGATGTTTCGTACGATATTTACCCAATTTGAGAGGTATCAAAAAATTAATGGTGAGTATATAGCATTAGAAATTCCGAGTGATATGGACATGGTTGGTATCTCTGTTGAAGGGACTCTTTCTAAGAATGGTGCCTATTCTGATGTCGTGGTTCAAACACCTCAGTCGAATGAGCTAATAGAAGATTCGATAAAGAGAATGCTTGAACTTCCTAATAAGGAACTTTCGATTTACCACAAAAAGTATGAGCTAGGAAGTGTGTATCCATTTGAAGCTACGATGGACGTGCCATTACATCCTGAAATGAAGGTTTCTATGGTTGTTGATGGAACTCGAAAGTTGGTCAAGATTAAAGATGGTACAGCATTTATCGAATCTACCGCGAGCGGGGATATGGAAGTTAAGCTTGATAAACTTAAAATGGCTATCAATATGACTATTAATAGTCAGTTTGAGTACGATTTAGATCGTGAGCTAGTGTTTTCAGAAACGACTGAGAGTGTTATGTCATTATCTTATCCGGCTTATGAAGGGTTTGTAACGTCAATAGCTACTATCAATAGTAGCGTGGATAGGCGTAGATATTAGCCTAGTAGTAAATTAGAGTGAACCACGACGTGTGGTACTCTCTGTTTGAATCACTTTCAGTGCTTACGGCCCAATATTTTGGGTAGATGGTAACGTTGCTAGGTATTTAAAAAGGGGGTTAACGCCTGGAAAAATATGGAACTAAATTGTCTAATTGATTCTGAGTTACTCTCGCTGAATCAGAGTTTTGATGATGCCTATATTGAAATGCTATTCCTTTTGGAGTCCGAACAGAAGGTCAAACTCTTTGTCAGTAATATGCAAGGTCAAGCGATAACGGTTCGTTTTAAGGGAATGCAGTTATCTGCTAGAAAGACGACTTTAAGCGGCATTCCGACATTAGGTGAAGTTGAAGGAGTGTCTTATTTACAAGGCATCCTTTCTATAGAAGGCGATTTTGGGGTAATTGAAGTAGAAGGCCATGATATTGTCTTTAAATCCGCTTTGTCACAAATTATTTAAGGTTGATATCTGGCGCGTGGCATTTTAATCATACGTTGTTTTTAGTGTTGAAGGCGACTGAAGCGGAACCGGTAATGCGTTACTCATACCTTAACAGAACGTTACAAGTACAATGGAGTTTCAGTGGTTGTATATTTAGATTCAATAAAAGTTTCGCCTAGAAGAGATCTGTTAAAAGTTATAGATGAATACTCCATGTCATCCGATAGTGTCAGTTTAACTGATGATATTCGCTTCAAACTAGTAGAACTATTGCCATTGAGTTCGGTGCCTGAAGATGGTTTCACTACACACGATATTGCTCTCGCTGTTCGTGTGCCATTTCATAGAAGAGGTTCGTTATTGTTTGGCTTCGGAGCAATCTTAGGTTGGCGCCCTCTAGTGACAATAGAGTTTGATGTTATTTCTTTGGTTAGTGGTGAGACAATTGAAACATTGCGTTCAACAAACAAGCTTAGTTGGAGCAGGTATATTAGAGGTCTACTACATTTTAACTCAATCCTTCATATTAGACCTGAGTTTGGTTTTGCAGATCTTGAACCACTTATAGAACAGTCCGTATTGAGCCTTTTGAGGGAGATTCAAACTAAGTACTCATAAAAATTGTTTAAGGTTGATTTGTAACACTTGGCATTTTCACTATGCGCTAGTTTTGGTGACTAAGATAGTAAGCGGAAGCTTCGGTATTACGTTGCTCACATATATGGTCTCCCCCAGTTGTCAAACATCCGCTAAACTTATGTTGATGGGTTTTGGATTGCCGCTCTACATTCGGCCTACTTATCGACGATTCGCATACGTTGTGGCCCTGATGACTTTGCGCGACTGCGGTGCCTCATTCGTTAGATGACCTCTCGTGTATCCGCCGCATTAACAGGCTCTCCGCAAGTGGTCTTGACCTATCTCCATCATTAGCGTCTGCAATGACCCGGTGGGTTTAACTCTTTATGCTGCTTAAGTTTCTACTTAAGCAGAGTAGTTTTCATATTCGGTTT
>NZ_JAHGAN010000063.1:0-2933 GCF_030248625.1 Vibrio sp. D420a
TCTTCGGGTTGTATGGTTAAGTGACTAAGCGTACACGGTGGATGCCTTGGCAGTCAGAGGCGATGAAGGACGTATTAACTTGCGATAAGCCCAGATTAGGTAGTAAAAACCTTTTGAGTCTGGGATTTCCGAATGGGGAAACCCACTTACATAAGTAAGTATCTTGTTGTGAATACATAGCAGCAAGAGGCAAACCGGGGGAACTGAAACATCTAAGTACCCCGAGGAAGAGAAATCAACCGAGATTCCGAAAGTAGCGGCGAGCGAAATTGGATTAGCCCTTAAGCTTTTAATGATGCAGGTGAAGAGTCTGGAAAGTCTCGCAATAAAGGGTGATAGCCCCGTAACCGACACATCATAATCAGTGAAATCGAGTAGGGCGGGACACGTGATATCCTGTCTGAATATGGGGGGACCATCCTCCAAGGCTAAATACTACTGACTGACCGATAGTGAACCAGTACCGTGAGGGAAAGGCGAAAAGAACCCCTGTGAGGGGAGTGAAATAGAACCTGAAACCGTGTACGTACAAGCAGTAGGAGCCCTTCGAGGGTGACTGCGTACCTTTTGTATAATGGGTCAGCGACTTATATTCAGTGGCAAGGTTAACCGTTTAGGGGAGCCGTAGGGAAACCGAGTCTTAACTGGGCGTTCAGTCTCTGGATATAGACCCGAAACCAGGTGATCTAGCCATGGGCAGGTTGAAGGTTGAGTAACATCAACTGGAGGACCGAACCGACTAATGTTGAAAAATTAGCGGATGACTTGTGGCTAGGGGTGAAAGGCCAATCAAACCTGGAGATAGCTGGTTCTCCCCGAAAGCTATTTAGGTAGCGCCTCGGACGAATACTACTGGGGGTAGAGCACTGTTAAGGCTAGGGGGTCATCCCGACTTACCAACCCTTTGCAAACTCCGAATACCAGTAAGTACTATCCGGGAGACACACGGCGGGTGCTAACGTCCGTCGTGGAGAGGGAAACAACCCAGACCGCCAGCTAAGGTCCCAAAGTATAGCTAAGTGGGAAACGATGTGGGAAGGCTCAGACAGCCAGGATGTTGGCTTAGAAGCAGCCATCATTTAAAGAAAGCGTAATAGCTCACTGGTCGAGTCGGCCTGCGCGGAAGATGTAACGGGGCTAAGCTATACACCGAAGCTGCGGCTGCATACTTTAGTATGCGGGGTAGGGGAGCGTTCTGTAAGCCGTTGAAGGTGGTCTGTAAGGGCTGCTGGAGGTATCAGAAGTGCGAATGCTGACATGAGTAACGATAAAGGGAGTGAAAAACTCCCTCGCCGGAAGACCAAGGGTTCCTGTCCAACGTTAATCGGGGCAGGGTAAGTCGACCCCTAAGGCGAGGCCGAAAGGCGTAGTCGATGGGAAACGGGTTAATATTCCCGTACTTCTTACAATTGCGATGGGGGGACGGAGAAGGCTAGGTGGGCCTGGCGACGGTTGTCCAGGTTCAAGTACGTAGGCGGAAGAGTTAGGTAAATCCGGCTCTTCATTAACGCTGAGATACGATGTCGAGCCACTACGGTGGTGAAGTCATTGATGCCATGCTTCCAGGAAAAGCCTCTAAGCTTCAGATTGTAAGGAATCGTACCCCAAACCGACACAGGTGGTCGGGTAGAGAATACCAAGGCGCTTGAGAGAACTCGGGTGAAGGAACTAGGCAAAATGGTACCGTAACTTCGGGAGAAGGTACGCTCTTATCGGTGAAGTCCCTTGCGGATGGAGCTGACGAGAGTCGCAGATACCAGGTGGCTGCAACTGTTTATTAAAAACACAGCACTGTGCAAAATCGTAAGATGACGTATACGGTGTGACGCCTGCCCGGTGCCGGAAGGTTAATTGATGGGGTTAGACTTCGGTCGAAGCTCTTGATCGAAGCCCCGGTAAACGGCGGCCGTAACTATAACGGTCCTAAGGTAGCGAAATTCCTTGTCGGGTAAGTTCCGACCTGCACGAATGGCGTAATGATGGCCACGCTGTCTCCACCCGAGACTCAGTGAAATTGAAATCGCTGTGAAGATGCAGTGTACCCGCGGCTAGACGGAAAGACCCCGTGAACCTTTACTACAGCTTGGCACTGAACATTGACCCTACATGTGTAGGATAGGTGGGAGACTTTGAAACCGCGTCGCTAGATGTGGTGGAGTCGTCCTTGAAATACCACCCTTGTAGTGTTGATGTTCTAACGTTGGTCCCTGAATCGGGATTACGGACAGTGCCTGGTGGGTAGTTTGACTGGGGCGGTCTCCTCCCAAAGAGTAACGGAGGAGCACGAAGGTGGGCTAATCACGGTTGGACATCGTGAGGTTAGTGCAATGGCATAAGCCCGCTTGACTGCGAGAATGACAATTCGAGCAGGTGCGAAAGCAGGTCATAGTGATCCGGTGGTTCTGAATGGAAGGGCCATCGCTCAACGGATAAAAGGTACTCCGGGGATAACAGGCTGATACCGCCCAAGAGTTCATATCGACGGCGGTGTTTGGCACCTCGATGTCGGCTCATCACATCCTGGGGCTGAAGTCGGTCCCAAGGGTATGGCTGTTCGCCATTTAAAGTGGTACGCGAGCTGGGTTTAGAACGTCGTGAGACAGTTCGGTCCCTATCTGCCGTGGGCGTTGGAAGATTGAAGGGGGCTGCTCCTAGTACGAGAGGACCGGAGTGGACGAACCTCTGGTGTTCGGGTTGTCATGCCAATGGCATTGCCCGGTAGCTAAGTTCGGAATCGATAACCGCTGAAAGCATCTAAGCGGGAAGCGAGCCCTGAGATGAGTCTTCCCTGGCGCTTTAAGCGTCCTAAAGGGTTGTTCAAGACTAGAACGTTGATAGGCAGGGTGTGTAAGCGCTGTGAGGCGTTGAGCTAACCTGTACTAATTGCCCGTGAGGCTTAACCATACAACACCCAAGGGGTTTTGATGGACTCA
>NZ_JAHGAN010000064.1:0-2840 GCF_030248625.1 Vibrio sp. D420a
CTATTGGAGGTGTTTATGCCAGCTTATAAATCAGGTAAAAAAACTCAACAATATCCCACGGAATTTAAGATAACTGCCGTCCGACTTTCGCTTCGAGAAGGAGCTACAGTTAAAAGCGTGGCGCTATCATTAGATATCCATCCTTATATGCTTTCTAAATGGCGAAAGGACTATAGAGAAGGGGTTATTATGGAAGATAAACGTAAGAAAAGGACTAAGATCCCGAGTCAGAAAACTGAGTCGAGTCGGATTGCAGAGCTTGAACGTCAGAACGAACAACTTAAGCTCGAGAATGACTTGCTAAAAAAGTGGCAACGATTCGTTGCCCAAGAAAATCGACAAAATTCCGATTCATAGACCATTACAAAACACGATATTCCATTGTATTGATGTGCCGTTTTCTATCTGTTTCTAAGTCGGGCTATTACGCATGGCTAGGCAGAAAGCCAAGTCGCTATGCTCAAGAAGAACAGGCTTTGAAGAAGCAAATCATTAAAGTGTTTTCTCAGAGTCGAGAGACCTACGGTAGCCCAAGAGTCCATGCTGAGCTTAGGCGCCAAGGTTTTTTGGTTAGCCGCAAGCGCGTGGCTAGGATCATGCGAGAGCAAGGGCTACGGGCGCGAAGTTATCGTATTTACCTTAAGATGGCCAAGCTACATCGGTTTTATCAATCGATTAAGAATATTAAAAAAGACATACCCAAACCAACGGCAGTTAATCAACAATGGTCTGGAGATCTAACGTATATCAAGCAAGGCAAACGTTGGATGTATCTAGCGGTCGTTATTGATCTTTACTCTCGTAAAGTCGTCGGTTGGTCGCTTGGTAGTAAGAAGAGTACACAACTAACGATGAGCTCGCTGAGAATGGCCATTAGAAATCGAAAGCCACAAGAGCGCCTGTTATTTCATACTGACAGAGGCTCTGAATATCGGGCCCATGAAGTTCAAGCTTTACTATCAAAACATGGAATTGTCCCAAGCATGAATCGTCCAGGTCATTGTACTGATAATGCAGAGGTGGAGTCGTTCTTCCATACGCTTAAAGGCGACATAATTAGGAAAAATAGCTTTAAAAGTGAGAAGCAGCTTAGAGATAAGCTTGTCGGTTATATCCAGCATTTTTATAACCGTAATAGACTGCACTCAAGTCTTGGATATCGCAGCCCACATGAATATGAAGTAATGACGGGTTAAAGAAAATAGGGTGTCCATTTTATCGGGTGAAGATCACTTGGTACGCGTGGCATTTTCAATTTGCGTTGGGTTTAGTGGTTAAGGTGTTATGCGGTCACTTGTGTAGTGCGTGCGCGGCGTTATGTGTATTGGAGAAACCAGCTATGAGGCATGAACTTTGGATCGATCCGGATGGTCTAGATACTTTTTGTTTAAGTGGTAAGCACGGTGATGAAGCTCGAGCGTTGTTAGAGCCAAACTCAAAGTTGATTTGGACATGCGTTGCTGACAGCCACTTTGAAGCGATGACAAAATACTATAGGTTTCGCGGGTATGGAGTTTATGAAACGAATCATCCTGAACATGATAAAAAGTCATATAAAGAGCTGGGATTTGAGTGATGACACATAACAAATTGCTTAACAGGGACTCCTAACGCTTGACCACTTTCATTCAAATCAGCTTAAGCGTTTAGGGCACAATTTTTAAGTTGGGTGATATTGCGTTGCTCGCCCCTTAACAAGGCGTTAGTTGCACGAGGAGGTTTCGTGGAAGAATTATCAGGTGGAAGAGAATCAGCAATATATCGAGATGGTGAAGTTGTCTATCGACCTCTCCAGCCGTGGAGTCCTACAATTCACGTTATTTTAAAACACCTCGAGCGAGAAAATGTAGCTGAATGTCCAAGATTTCTTGGTGTTAACCAAGAACAGGAGGTTCTAAGTTTTGTTGCTGGCAATACTTATAACTACCCACTAGTCGGTGCAATTGCTACTGCGGATACACTCATATCAGCAGGTAAACTATTGCGTAAAATACATGACGCAACTGTGCCACTTTTGGATCAAGTAGATGTCAATGCGCATAAGTGGATGCTAGAGCCAAGAGAGCCTTTTGAAGTTATCTGTCATGGTGACTTTACACCATACAATGTTGCTCTATCTGAGAACGCAGTTGTAGGTGTATTTGACTTTGATACTGCGCACCCTGCGCCAAGAATATGGGATTTAGCATATTCAGTTTATTGCTGGTCGCCTTTCAAAACTGACAGCAATGATAAGTTAGGCACAATCTCTGAGCAGGTAACTAGAGCTAAGTTGTTCTGTGATAGTTACGATGCAACTACGTCTGAAAGAAATCGACTAGCGGACGCAATGATTGAGCGATTACAGGCTTTAGTTTTGTTCATGCGCAGTGAAGCTGACAATGGTAATGAAACCTTTGCTAAAAACATAGAGCAAGGTCATCTTCAAGCCTATCTAAATGACATAGAATATATCACTGAAAATAAAGAAAAAATTCAGTGTGCACTGTGCAACTAACAAGCATTTAAGAGTGATTCCCCACGCTTGGCATTTTTTGTTTGGATTTAGCTCAGTGTTTACGGTGTCCAATTTTAGTGTTGAGGTAGCGCGCTCACGCCTTAATTGGGCGTTGATATGACCCCCACTGTCAATAAGAGCGTAGAAGTTTTTGCTCCCGCATTTATAGAGCCTTTCTTGTTGTTCAGGGGATAGTGTTATCACATAGATGAAGCAAGTAATGTCGTCGGTTCTCATGCTGATATACGTGGATTGCTCACCGTTTGATGAGTAGAGCCTACCTTACTTGTTCCGTCGTGGCACCTGTCTTCAGTCTATGCTCGTGGTTCAATACAGCCGAAGC
>NZ_JAHGAN010000065.1:0-14108 GCF_030248625.1 Vibrio sp. D420a
ATCCCAGCGCTGGGATTGAGCACTCACTATAGGTTGAACAGCAACGTATAACCCTTGCTCTGAACGTGGATCGATGGGTAGTGAAAGCTCATCTTTTAATGCAGTGACAAGTTCTGCCTTACGATGATAAGCAGCACTGAGGTGCGTGTCATAACACTTAACACGAGTATTGGGAGCCTGTTTACACGCCTTTAAAGCGAGGCTGGTATTAAAGATGAGTTGTTCGATGTCTTTCATTCCGTCCTGGGAGCGGGCTAACCCAATACTGACGTTGAAGTCGAGTTGCAGTGTGCTGCCGATACGACTATGTTTGAGCTCTCTTAAAATGGCGTCACAAACACTGAATGGATCGGAATGATAGGTGATAAAGGCAAATTCATTGCCTGCGGTGCGGAATGTTAGGTTCTTCTCGGGTACCACTGCTTTGAGAATATCGGCCAGCTTCTGTAATACCTTGTCGCCAATGTAGTTGCCGTGCATGTCGTTGATGGCTTTAAAACTGTCGATGTCGAGAATCGCCAAGGCGAAAGGTGGGTGGCTCTGTTGAGTAATCGACTCCAACGTATCAGCTAAACAAGAACGATTGAGCAGGCCGGTTAGACTATCGTGAGAAACCTCGTAACTCAGCTGGTGGACGAGCTGCTCTGATCGATCATTGAACCACATCTCTCTTAGGGTATGCGTCATGATGTTGGCGAAGATCTGATGGTGTTGAATCATCTCTTGCTGGATATCTAGATCCAAAGGAGCTTTAAATGATGACAACAATACCCCCATAACTTCGCCGCTTGGCGTCTTGGTTGGGATTGCTAGCAAATGGTTCGTCTTAACGACTTGGGTAAAGGCCTCCGACGGAAGAATGTCAACAACGTGTCTCGCAGCAGTGCTATCTGGATGATGGTGACGCACGGCTTCTTGATAGAGCTGACGATGCAGAGGATTAATTCTGTCGTGATGGATGTGGTGATCGTGGGCAATGATCATCGGTGAGATCTGATCGGGAAAATACTTACGCTCAACTAGGCTCGTGTAGTCGGTATCGTAAGCGCTATGCAGGCTCAAAACGGCAGATTCTAGAAGATCTAACCCATCTAACTCGAGGAGTTGTCCGACAGTTTTAAGCTCAATTTCAGTGCGATTATGGGCGTATACCATATGCACCCCCTAGCCATTGCTTTTCTAATTTAGTATATGCACATTAGTTAGTATGGCGCTTGTCAATCAGATTTCAAATGGCGTTGAGAACTTTTCTCGTTAATTTCGGGATTACAGAGTGATTAGTAGAGTGGACTTCCCTCTTGTCGTAAACGCTCTTTTAAGTGCTCCAAAAACAGTGTAGTCAGAGTGTGAGAGTAATCGAGTTTCGGGTAGTAGGCATAAACCATTAGCTCATCCGCAGTGACGTCTGGCAGAATACGAACCAAGTTACCCTGTTTGAGCTCTTCTTTGATGATGGTGCCGTTAGTTAACAGAATGCCAATACCACGCTTTGCTGCATGAAAGAGAGCTTCTGGGTTAGTGGTTGCAAAGTTTCCTCGAAGGGTAATCCGTTTGCCTGTGGCCAATTTCACTTCACGGTCAGGGCGTTCTCCCCATACTAACGAATTATGTTGCTCGAGTTCTGTAATATCTTGTGGAGTGCCGTGCTTTTCTAGGTAGTTCGGCGCTGCATAAAAGCCCGCTTTGTGCTCAAACAGTGGCGACTTTTTAAAAGCAAGTGAGTTGAGTTGCTCTAATTCTCGGCTAATGACTAAGTCTAGTCTGAGCTCAGGTACTTGGCCGGGAGTCGTGGTGATCAGTTGAACCTTGATATCTGGGTATTTTTCCAAAAAATCATCAAGATATTGCACCAGAAACTTGGAACCTACCGCAATGGTAGCGCCGATTTTCAGTAAGCCCGCAGGCGTCTGATTTACTGAGCGCGTTTCATCTACTATCGATTGCCAGTTTTCTAACTGCGCTTTTGAGCGAGTATAAAAAAGGGCTCCAGCTTCTGTCTGACTGATAGAACGAGTAGTGCGCTTAAGGAGTTGTGTTCCAATGCGATCTTCTAACCAGTTAACGCGCTTACTGATGGCTGAACTGGTGGTATTCAACGAACGTGCCGCACCGTTAAAACTGCCTTCTTCAACCACTTTTATGTAACTCTTAACGTTCAGTATCCAATCCATATTCGTTCCCAGTAAGACTTAATCTAATTCCAAATTGGCCAATTATCATCGCTTAGCTTTGAATGTAGACTCATTATATGAATAAATTTAAGCCAAAAGGAACGATATTGAACGCATCTGACTTTAAAAAGACGCCACTGCTCCTTGCGATGATGATCATTGCGACTGGGCAGGTTGGGGTGAGTATATATCTACCATCACTGCCACTAATTTCATCGGATTTGGGTATTTCTCAGGTCGATGTTCAACTTCTTGTCACACTCTTTCTAGTGGGTTTTGGTGCATCTCAGCTCTTTTACGGTCCTATGTCTGATGCGGTCGGTCGCCGACCAATATTTTTGCTTGGTCAGGGCGTTTATCTGATTGGTACAGTGATCTGTTTTACCTTCTCAGATAGCGTTGGCGCGTTAGAGTTTGGTCGTCTATTACAAGGCTTGGGAGCCGGTAGTGCTTCGGTTCTAGGACGAAGCGTACTTAGAGACAGCTACGATGGCGGGCAACTTACCAAAGCGCTCTCTTACATCTCACTAACGGCATCGATTATTCCTATCATTGCGCCGGTTTTTGGTGGTTGGATTGCATTCCATTTAGGTTGGGAATCGGTGTTCTTGTTCGTTCTAATCTATCTGTCGGCGATTTATACCTTGGGGTACTTTGTCCTGCCAGAGACCCTACCTTACGGTAAGAGCCGCTTTGAATGGAAAAGCGTGATTAAGAATTACGGCAGTTTGCTGTTAAATCGCCAAGTGGTTGGTAGTGCGAGCTATAACTGGGTGAGTTATCTTGCCAGTCTGGTGACATTGTCTTTGTTCCCGTTTTTGATGCAAGAGCAACTCGGGCTGAGTGCCGCGGATTACGGCTCACTAATGATAGTCCCTTCCGCTGGGCTGATGATGGGTAGCGTGCTGTTGAATATCTTCAATAAACGTTTTTCAACGACTCAATTAATGGCGGCGGCGATAACGATCATTTTTGCGGCTGGTACTTGGTTGTTAATGAGTGAACTGACGATCTTTAATCTGGTATGGGCATTTACTTGGTTGGCTATAGCACAAGGTATCTCTTTTCCACTATCGATCAGTATGCTTCTTGAACCTCATAAAAAACAAGCAGGTGCGGTATCTGCACTCTCAGGCTCAATTCAGATGTGTTTGGCTGGGTTGTTAGGTGGTTATTTAGTTGAAACTTGGGTTACGACTCATGTGCAACTTGGTTGGTTCTATCTTGTATCAGGTAGTGTGATGGGGCTGGTACTGTTTACCTCAATTAAGCGTGGCGTCGAAGAGAGTAGCCGTTCGAAGCAGTATGCATCGTAATGATTGAGTTTAACGACGCCGTTTCTTACAATGTGCGGGTTCATTTAATAGGTAAATAAATCATGCAGCATAAAGAATTCGAAACATTGGTAAAGGCTATCTGTGATCTTGAGACGCTTCCTCAAGCTTTAGAACTGCTAAAGAGCAGCGAAGAGACTGAAGTCGCAGAAGCAGCAGCGTCATTGAGTGGTCAATTTGCGCTTGCTGAAGTAGAAAACGAAAAGCGTATTTACCATGTTACTCAGCAAGAGAATGAGCAGGGTGAAGAGCAAGAGTTTGTTGAGCATGTAATGAACGAAGGCGATGACCTGATCAAATTCGCAGCGTGGTTCTTTGACTCAATGTTTGGTGTTAAGCAAAAAGAAACTTACCAAACGGCTGGCAAAACATATCGTCAACCTAAGCGTAGCTAATCAGCATTATCTGTACTGGTCTGTCTTATAAGAGTAAGTGCGTTATAAGACCAAGCCACGCTATAAGATAAAAGTTGCAGCGCAAATAGTTTAAAAATGAAGCTCTACTTCGGTAGAGCTTTTTTGTAGGTATAAATGAGCCTATCTAGCTAGTGGTGTAAATTAATTACCAAAAGGTGTGATTTAAATCTTGTTTTTGGGGTTTTTAGGTGTAAAATTACCACATAAAGAAAATTTATTACATCTGTGGTGATTATTATGAGTTACGAATTAGGCAATGTTTACGTGGGTCATATTGTGGCGAAAAACATGATGCACGAAGCGCTACATGGCAAACCAAAACAGAAGAAAATCTCATTCGTTAAGCGAATGATGAAGAAAATGGCAAACTAGTCATTGATCTAAAAGGATTTTAAAAGGCCTTAAGCGAAAAGCTTAAGGCCTTTTTCGTATTCAACAGAACAGCGGTTCAATTACAATTACTGTTGATACGTCTCTTTGTGGATGGACACAAAATTCTGAGCGATGATCTTTGCAGCCTAATATTAGTCAGCGGATTGATCTTAGCCAGTGGATTGGTTAGAAAGATCAACCACGTTGTTTGGGATGGCATCTAAACCCTTCTCTTTCATCCAAGCTTCTAGGTTGTCAGCACCACCAATGTATTGACCGTCCAGCCAGATTTGAGGCACGGTAACGGGTGTTTTCTGTCCAATGTGCGCCTTCACTTCAGGGATCATTCGGTACAGTGCAGCACTGTCTTTTACAACGTCGTAGTACTGGTATTCGATACCCGCTTCATCAAGCATCTTCTTCGCTTTTACACAGAAAGGGCAGGTCGCTTTACCATAAACAATGTTGCCTTTTAGCGTGTCGCGCTCTGTCCACTCTTTGATGACGGACTGTACCAATACACCACGGTTTAGGGCTTCACCTTGGCTAACAACTTTACCTTCAACGACCAGGATTGGAGCATGCCAAGCGCCATATCTCAATGGCTCCCACCAGTGAGACAACCAATCTTTCACCTCTAGCTCGACATCCACATCAGACAACTCGTTATCAAACGTGTCCTGTAGAATATCTTTGGTTAGGGTACACTCACCACAAGGGATATTGACCTTGAATGGTCCCCAGCTTCCGCCCCAGCGATACAAGGTAATTTTAATTGGTTTGCTCATAGTGACATCCTCGTTTTAAATCTCTTGTAAATATAGAACGATAAGCTCAAATTTTTCTTTCAAAGAAATTTAAATTTATCTGTATTTCCCTATCTTTTAGCACTTACAGCATTTTGCATGAGCGTAACAATCTTATCGCTCTTTCTTGGTTTCCCAATGGGTGATGAAAGCAACTGAAGCGATGATGATCGCGGCGCCAAGCCATAGGCGACCTGGTGGCACCCAGCTAAATACAATCCAGCCCGCTAACACATTCAGTGGTAATTTCGCGTGATCGAATGGTTGAACAAATGAGGCATCGGCAACCGAATACGCCTTTACAATGGCCCACTGTGCCAGTGCGGTCAGTACACCAATAACAACCAGAATTGCCCAGATGTTAAAACCACTCGGCATTTGCCATTCAGGTGCTGCCAACAGGATGTTAAATGGCGTGATGAGTAGCAGTAGGTACACCACCATGGTTGAAGGACTGTCATCAGAAGAGAGCTTTTTCACCATCAGTGAGTAGCATGCCCAGAAAAAAGCAGCGCCAACAGGTAAAAGTGTTGCCCAGCTAAAGTCTTCCGCCCATGGTTCTAAAATGATCATCGCGCCAGCAAAACCCGCAATGGTCGCTCCCCAGCGCGCAGTACCGACGTTCTCTTTTAAGAACAGTCCTGAACCAACAGTCGCAAACAGTGGAGAGGTCATCAGTAGAGCAATACCTTGCCAAATTGGCACTGGATAGGCGAGTGCCCATATCCACAACTGAATACCAATAACCGATAAAAATACGCGCGCGATGTGCATTTTAAGATTGTTGGTTTGCAAGGCTCTACGAATACCCAGAGTCTGCAAATAAGGAAGAATCGCAAAGAATGCAATGGCGTATTGAATAACAGCAACAGTAGTCGATGCGAGCCCAAAATGAATACTGGCGATTTGGGTTAAACTGTTGATGATCGCGAATGCAAGGCCAGCGGTAAGCATCCAGCTTGCGCCTTGAATCGGGTGATGTTGAGACATAATGTTTCTAATTCATTGATGTGGTTTACGTATGATACGGATTTAAGTCAATGAAACCAGAAAAAAGCGTTGATGAACTTGGTCAAAATAATTGAAGGAAACAAAAAAGCTGAGCAATTGCCCAGCTTTTAGAAAGTCTATCTAGAAGACGAGATTAGAAATCGTAGCGTACACCTAGGCGAAGTGTGTCTTCACCTTCAGTTACAACGCCAGCTAGGTTCTTTTCTTCATCTAAACCATTTAGGTAGTACGATAGGTAAGTACGGAAGTTGCTGTTGAACTTGTAGTAACCCGCAAGTTCGATGCCGTCTGTTGCGTCAACTTTTGTGCCGTTCGCTAGTTCATTCTCTTGGTAAGTGTATACCGCTGCTGCAGAGATTTGCTTAGTGAACTTGTACTGAGCTGCAAATTCCATAGCTGTGAACGACTCTTCGTCTGTACCCGTCGCTTTATCATCTAGGTCACCCATAGAGTAAGTTGCTGCAAGGTATAGGCTATCTAGCGAGTAAGCAACACCTGCTAGAACTTGGTTTGCGCTACCTGCGCCTGCACCTAGGTCTTCAGCTGCGTAAGTCAGACCAAGATCTAGACCGATTGGCAGAGAGTAAACACCAGAAATGCCGTAGCCATCAGAATCTTTTGCACTGTTTGTTTTGTAAGTCGCTTCTAGTTGAAGTGCATCGAAGCCACCACGGTATGCGAATACACCGTCTTCTTTGTCAGAAGCTGAATCGATAACTTGTTGTACGCCTGAGAACTCAGTGATATCGGTGAAATCAGAAACGATAACAGAAGCCATGTCTTGACGACCGAAAGAGATAGCTTGGCCATCAAAATCAACACCAGCGTACATGTAGCGGTTTTTAAATGTATCGTCGCCAGAGCCTTGTTCTGCTTCGTAGAAGCCAAACGCAGTTGCTGTATCGGTTAATTGAGTTTCACCTTTCAGGTTTAGACGGAAGCGAGTTTTGTCTTCCATAGAGCCTTCAACTTCTTCACCGCCTGAACCGATGAAATCGCCACGGAATTCCGCACGACCGCCGATTTTAAGCTCGGTGCCGTCAGAGCTGTAAACTGTTGCTGCTAGAGATGAACCTGAAACTAGTGCTGCTACCACTGCAGAAGCTAGAACTGCCTTTTTCATAATCACTTACCTTGTATTGTAAATTCCGTGAGCGCTGTGCTCGTTCTTTTCGAGATGGGGTTAATTTAGAGCAGCCAAATTAAGCTTTCATTTCTAGGAAATTACATTTTCGTGAATAGGGAACTTTTCCTTAGTCATTAATTTCATTGCACTTTTGTTTCATTTTTATTTTATGGTTTGCATATCTGGTCGGTTTTATTTGTGCTTTTTGACTAACTATTCACACTTAGGGTAAGAGGGAACTCTATAGGTAACTTATTGTTATGCCTCAATTCATTCATAGAATTAAAGGTTGTTCTAAGGATCGATTAGGTTATGATTCAAACTGTGGCAAACGGATTAAATTAGGCGCAGTAGCGGGGAAACTGAATGAAAACAGAGTATTTAGGAGATGTGTTACAAGGAAGACAGGTAATTACCTCTCTTAATGTTGATGATCTCCCAGTGGGCGAACATCAGTTCTGGTTCCAAGTGACCAGTGATGGCCTTGGTCAACCTAAAAACATGCCAGTGTCTGTTTTCAAAGGGAGCCAAGACGGTCCGAAGCTGATGATAACCGCAGGTATTCATGGTGATGAACTGAATGGCGTGCTCGCGGCACAACAGATTATTCGAGAACTGGTTGGAAAAGAGTTGAAAGGAACGGTAACAATCGTCCCAACCGTCAACTTGCCGGGTCTGCTGAATCATAGCCGTGACTTTGTATCATCGGATCCGGGGTCATGCCCTGCCAACTTAAATCGCCTATTTCCTGGAGATGCACATGGTTTGGCAGCAGAGCGATTTGTCGCGTCATTGTGGGAGCATCTACTTAAGCATAATGCGACGTTTGCTGTTGATCTTCATACCCAAACCCGTGGTGCGGTTTACCCTCTGTATGTATTTGCTGACTATCGCATTGAGCAATGTGTTGAAATGGCACGGCTAATGAAACCTGATTGTGTTCTGAATGATCCAGGTGATCCGGGTATTTTGGAAACGGTTTGGAACCGTAGTGGCATTCCAAGCGTTACCGTTGAAGTGGGTATGGGTAAAGTCACGCAACCAGAGATGATTCAACGCGCTGTGGATGGTGTGTTCAATATACTCAGCTACTACGACATGTTAAGTGAGAACCTTGAAGCTGCAGTCTTACCTGATATCGATTGGGTTGCAGGTGACAGTGTTGTCTCTATTCGAGCGGATATTGGTGGTTTTGTATTGCCTCAAGTCTCTATGTTGCAGGAGGTTGTTGCAGGTGACTTGTTAGCGATTCAATATGATGCGTTTGGTAACGAATGTCGTCGTTATTTGTCGCCTTCGAAAGGGCATGTATTGAGCTATAACGTTGATGCTCTGAGGGAGCCAGGTGCTTTGGTTGCTCGTTTACTTTGTTAGATACAAAGAGCGCATCAAACAGAAGACAAAAAAAACCGAGCAGAGCTCGGTTAAAGGACAGTGCCATAGAGTAGGCGTGGGTGTTGAACTCTTTGTTTCAACGCCTTTAAGTTAGTCGCTGTAAGTGAAACTTATGTGGACTAATGATGACACTTTGAAACCACTTTAATTTCATTGAGATGACGAAAAATGGAAGCGTGATTCGCTTCCATTTTTTATTCTTACTTAAAACGCTTGGTCTACGACGTCTTTAAGTTTGTCATAAGGCATGTATCCCGGAAGGAACTGGCCATTGATGATCATTGTCGGTGTACCAGTTAAGCCCAGCGCTGAAAATGTCTGATGGTTGGTGGTGAGAACTGAATCAAGCTCTGGTGTCGACTTTAGCAGCTCTTCTGTACCCGTGCGTTTCGCCACAGTTTCTAAAGAACGAGTAGTATGCAGTCCGCTTTTTGCTACTAGCAGGTCATGAACTTCGGTATACGCTTCTGGCTTTTGTTGCCAAACGTTCATTGCATACAGAGCAGAGTTGGTTTCGATCTTATCGAGCTTTTGTTGCTTGAACGACACGTAAACGTTGATGACTTTGAGATCTTTCTCTTCTTCTACCAGTTCTCCAAGAGCTTTCTCTAATCTTTTACAGAAAGGACAGTTGTAGTCAGTGAAGTTAATGATGATGTTCTTACTATCTGGGTTACCCATAATCGGGTGAGCCGGATTATTGTAGAGCCATTCTTGACTATCAGCTTGCGCCTTTTCTGCTTGCTCTTTACCCGCTAAGTATTGTTGAAGGCTAGTATGCAGGCCTGAAATGGTTTCAGGGTTCTCTTTTAAAAAGTTATTGATCTCTTCCAATTGCTGTTCTTGTTGAGGGCTAAGTGCTGCTAGTGCAGTCGTCGAAAATAGAGCACTTAAAATCATGCCAGCCAGTAGTTGTTTCTTCATTATTGATTCTCTTTCTTGAGGCCACTCTTTTTAGTAAGAGTGGCATTGTTATTAGTTCGGTTGGTTTATGCCAAAGCAGCACGCAACCAAATACCTAGCGGTGTGGTAACACCCGTTGTAATACTTTTGATCTCTCCATCTTTAATGATGGCGATGGTCGGTGTCACGCTGATTGCCCAGTCACGGCCAATTTGTCCACTGGTGTCGTTGAGTACATCGAAGTTGTAGTCCTTAGCTTGCAAGTAACGGGACACTCGCTCATCGGGGCCAGAAGACAAAGAGGCAGAGACGACATTGTGAGATTTGGCTAACCAATCGACACTCGGACTGACAAATTTACAAGCGCCACACCAGGTCGCCCAAAAATAGACGATCACGGGCTCGCCTTGTTTACTCAACTCTATCAAGTCGACCTCTTCTCCTTGAATCGAAGTACCGACCATAGGGATAGCGTTACCTTGAGGCATGGACTGTGAGCGATAGAAGTCCATTGCCGCTGAAATCACCGCGACGATCAATAGGATAGAAAGCAGCTCTTTGGACCAACGCTTGATGTGTTGACCTAGACTCTTCTGCTCCTTATTCTCGGTTTGATCATCCTGCTCGGATTGGTTTGATTTAGTCATGATGATTATCTCGCGGTGTTAATTGCCTGAACCACGGTATCGCCATCCAAAATAACTGGCAGTGGTATGCCTGTTGGAACCTTCGGTCCATATACAATATTGAATGGGACGCCATAGCGACCATTACTTTGTAAGTACCCAGTCACGCTTTCACTCGGTGTGGTCCAGTCACCTTTCATCAATACCATGTCTTGTTGCTGCAGGTGAGAGTAGACAGGGTCTTGTAAGATCACGCCGACTTTATTGGCCTTACAAGTGATACACCAATCTGCTGTGACATCAACAAACACGGTTTTCCCTTGAGCGACTAACGTTGGAATCTCCTTAGCATCAAGTGGTTGCCAAGGAAGATCGTCAACAATTGGCGTTCTCCAGTGTTCAGCCGTCATGCTGCCTGCAATCAAACCAACACCAGACAATACTGTCGTGATTGCTAATAAAGGCACCATTACTTTGCGTCCGAGCTTCACTCCCACCCAGATCAACACCGCGATGAAAATAGTCGCGCAGAGCACAATGGTCGGAAACAGCCCGATAAATGGTTTAAGCAGGCTTGCCAACCAAAGGCTGGTAATGAACATCATTAAGCCAAACAGAAGCTTAACGTGATTCATCCAGTTGCCAGGTTTTGGTAGTAGTCTGGTTAGGCTTGGGAATAACGCGAACAGTAGCCATGGGGAACTCATACCCAAACCTAAAGCCAAGAAGATAGCCCACAGTTCAACGTAGCTTGCTCCAAGGGCATAAGCGACGGCAGTTCCCAAAAACGGCGCACTACAAGGTGTTGCTAACAAGGTCGCAAACATGCCTTGTACAAAATGACCCGAGTGCGAGTTATCGCCTTGAGTTGCCATCCAAGTGTTCATGCGCGGCGGTAGTCTAAATTCGAATAGGCCGAGTAAGTTGAGTGAGAACAGCAACGTGATGATCAACATTAAGGCGATGAACCATACGCTCTGAAATTGAATACCCCAACCAACGGCGTTGCCACCGAGCTTAAGTAACGTCATTCCAGTGGCCAGAATCGCGAATGAGGTGATGACACCTGACGCCGATGCGATAAAGGACAGTCGGATGTGCTTATTTGACGCACCTTGATTCTGGATAATGCTGTTGAGTTTCATGCCAAGCACGGGCAGAACACAAGGCATAATATTAAGAATCAAGCCTCCAATCAGCGCAAAACCAACCATGACCCAGAAGCCTTGAGTCGTATTCTCATACACAATCGGCTGGGCGCCGACACTAGCAGACAGTTCTTCAGCAAAGCTAGTATCTGAAACGGTTACGTTAACTACGCGTTCAGTCAGGTCGACTTCGCCTAGCCAGTTAGAAACATCAAACACTGCGGTTAGAGTGTTGTCTGTTATGTGCAAAGCAGGTTGAGCGAAGAAATCATCAATGACAGACTCACCGTCAATCAAGACTTGTGGCTTATCCCAAGCTTGATCGTTGTCGAGTTGAACCACTAGCTGCTGATTGGCTTTGTCCCAGAAAAGTTGTTCGTTAGATACGTGATAAGCAGATTTAGGTGCACGGCTCATGCCTTGGTTAAACAAGAACATGGCCTGTTCATCAAGTGCTAATGATTGACCATCTATTGGCAACTCGATCGCATAGTCGTGAAGCACACAAATGGTCGTGCACGATGGGAACGTCAGGTTGGCACGAAACAGCGCGGGTAGATTCGGATCTTTTAGCGTCAGTGTTACAGGGAAGCTGACGTGTTTTTTGTATCCGAGCGTCATCACGCCTAATTGTTCGTAATATTTCGGAATCGGCCAATGCCATTCGACAGATTCAATGTTGCTGGATTCTGACCAGTCCCAACTTGGCGGAATACCACCCTCACCAGGGCTACGCCAATAGGTTTTCCAGTCTCCAGATAGCTCGACATCGAGGACGGTTTGAATGATTTTGCCGTCATTAGATTGTTCACCTGTCGACATCATCCGCATTTTTACGGGTGGATGCTCAGGCGCGCTGATCCAGCCTGTGCTTTGAGCAGAAGCTAGCATTGGCAACAGTATTAACAACGTAGCCAGAAATTTTACGCATGTGCGAGTGATGGTTGCTAAACGTGCAGCAACGCTATTGGTTCGTGTGTTGTACACAAATGTATCTCCAAAAAGTAAATAAAAAGGGTGAGAAGCCCTTTATCTACTCTCTAAATATACAGTGCTCTAGATGAATGCGGTGCTTTACTGTTCTTGCTGCTCGATCATGATTCGCTGGGATTCGAGATGATCTTGGCGCGCTAACGAGTGCAATAACAAGTAAGAAAGTGAGAGGGAGAACCCAGCCAGTCAGTGGCGCTGAAAAAGATGGTAAGTTTTTGGAAAGGCTACAACTACTCTTATCAGGAGAAGTTAAAGGCTGAGAAGCCTCAGGTCCAAATACATTGTTGAACAGCGACTGCATCTGTGAGGTTGATTCAACAGACGATGCAACTTGAGCTGAATTAGCCATTGAAAGTACAGGCTTCGAGAGTGATTTACCTTGAGATATACCAAACGCCAAGCAAGTCATGATGACTAACCCGGTTAGCATTAAAGCCCAAATTGAGCGCTGCTGGGTTTGGTGATAGTTAGGTAAAACAGACAGTGTAGAATCCTGCACATTATAAAATTGAGTGAACTAGGGTAGTGAATAAATGATTGGTCGACAAGTCATAATCGCGTTAAAGCCAACAACAAATGTAACAAGTTGAATGGGGAGACTGATATTTAGGACAAAACAATCGTTAATGAAGAACGGACTTAACGGAAAAGTGATACAAAAAAACCAACCTTTTGGCTGGCTTTAAACGATTTATTTCGTGAGTACGGCTAACTTAGCGAGTGAGGCTAACTTAGTGAGTACGACGTGGGCCGTTGCGCACTAGGTCTTTACCCGTTTCGTACACTTCATCAGTGATCCAGCGAGCAAGAAGAACTTGGTGGCTGCTGTTGAATACCGCTACGAAGTGACGACCGTCGGAGTTGTTGGTTGCCATACCTACGCCTTCAACACTTTCTAGGCCTAGACCGCCAGATTCTACGTCGATCAGAAACTTCTCTAGCTCTTCTAAAGAATCAATAATTTCAAGTTCGTTGTTCATCTTTATTACTCGTTCTTTTACTGTTTAGCGACTTCTATTATAGCTTGTCATAGAGTTGCGTTTTTTTGTTGGGCGCTACTCTACAGGTCATCCGCACAGATTGAAACTCTCAAATTTTTGAACTCTCTAGTAATTCTGAGTGAGAGCTGAATTAATTTCATTTAAATAATTGTTATCCATGCTCTTTTTACTACTCTTTAAAGTGGTTTTTGGTCTTTATTAGAGGTTAAGGATGATGAATTTTTGGCGATATCTACTGTTGATGTTGGCACTGGTAACGTCTGTGAGTTTTGCTGAAAGCATAGAGAAAATATCAGAAACTCAAGATCAGTTAATGGTGGAGTTAGCGGAGCTACAATCCGCTCATGAGGCTGAAAAGCCTTTTCTAGAAGATATTTTGAGGCGTAAGAATCAAGCACTACGTGATGAACTTTTCACTCAGCTCTCTTCCGATAACAAACAGCTGGTGGACACAGTCCTAGGGCAGCAAGTGACGATGCTTGAGCAACTGCTCGAAATGAATGAAGTTAAAATCGTAACTCTGAGTAAGGAGAATCGGACCACAGAGGGCGAAGCCAAAAAGAGTATTGAGCTACGTGTACAGAAACGCATTGGCATGATGGATGACTATTATCGTCAATTAGCCAAAACGCTGACTTGGTCGAGCGATCGTGGAATCGATGTTGCAGCGTCGAAAGAGAAACTAAAAAAGGCGCTCATTGCTCGGTCTCAATATCTAACCAATGCCATTTTGTACACAGATACACAACGCCAAGATTTGGAAAAACGTCTTGGATTTGTTGGAACTGATGAAAAGGCGACCATTA
>NZ_JAHGAN010000066.1:0-6412 GCF_030248625.1 Vibrio sp. D420a
CAAATTTTTCTTTAGACATGGGGTGTCCCTCTAGGTACGGATTAAGTGGCTTTGATGACCACGCAACCAAAAAAAATGGTTATTTTCTAATTTAAAGGAGAAGAAGCTTTAGACTGGTGCTGATACCCAGATTTGAACTGGGGACCTCACCCTTACCAAGGGTGCGCTCTACCGACTGAGCTATATCAGCACACAAATTTGAGTTGGAGCGTGCAGCGGGAATCGAACCCGCATCATCAGCTTGGAAGGCTGAGGTAATAGCCATTATACGATGCACGCAACACGTAACTCTGTTTGAGCTATTTAACCTTTAGAATATGGTGGAGGGGGACGGATTCGAACCATCGAAGGCAGTGCCGGCAGATTTACAGTCTGCTCCCTTTGGCCACTCGGGAACCCCTCCAAATTTTTAAGCTTTCTTCTCGCTCCCTTAAGAGGGAAGAAAGTGGTGCCGACTACCGGAATCGAACTGGTGACCTACTGATTACAAGTCAGTTGCTCTACCTACTGAGCTAAGTCGGCACAAGTGGGGCGCATTTTATTGAATGATTTTCCACCTTGCAATAGTAAATTGAAAAAAAATGGAAAAATCTAATAAGTAATGAAATTTAGCGGGTATTTCTTATTAAGTTTGTCTCTTTAATCCACATCTCTCTCACGAATATATTTTATTTATCCATCGCATGATGTATTTTCCATGCACTTGTTTTGTAACCCACTATAGAGTTTTTATGAGCCCATTTATGTCATTTGACCGCGAACGCTGGTCTGAACTAAGAAATTTAGTTCCCATGACACTGTCAGAAAATGACTTAAAAGAGCTTCAAGGGATCAATGAAAAATTGACGATGGAAGAAGCGGTAGAGATCTATCTACCCCTCTCACGTCTATTAAACCTCTATGTGGCAGCAAGGCAGAATCGTAACTCGGTGCTCCAGCAGTTTTTGGATAAAGATGAGAAAGCGCCCCCTTTTGTGATTGGTATTGCAGGCAGTGTCGCAGTAGGGAAAAGCACCACAGCTCGACTACTTAAAGCCCTACTTTCTCGCTGGGACAATCACCCAAAAGTTGAGCTAGTGACCACCGACGGCTTTTTATATCCAAACGAAGTACTGCAAGAAAAAGGCTTAATGGGTAAAAAAGGCTTTCCTGAGTCTTACGATATTAAGCGCTTGGTGAAGTTTGTTTCCGATGTCAAAGCCTGTAAGCGTAATGTGCAGGCGCCTGTCTACTCACACCTAACCTACAACATCACCGACGAAGTAAAAGAAGTCGATCTTCCAGATGTCTTGATCATCGAAGGGCTGAATGTACTGCAGAGCGGTATGAACTACCCACACGAACCACATCGTGTATTTATTTCAGATTTCTTGGATTTCTCTCTTTATGTCGACGCAGACAGCGCGCAAATTCAAGAGTGGTATGTGAATCGCTTTATGAAGTTCCGTGAGGGTGCATTCGCCAAACCAGGCTCTTACTTTAGCCACTACACCTTGCTCAATGATCAAGAAGCGGTCGATAAGGCTCAGAATATCTGGAAGTCGATTAATGGTCTCAACTTAGAGCAGAATATCTTACCGACCAGAGAAAGAGCGCACCTTATTCTACGTAAGGGCGCTGATCATATGGTTGAAGAGGTTTTACTACGCAAGTAATGAGGATGATTTTTAGTATTTTGGGAGGCAACTAGTCCGCTTTGCGCAGTGAGATTTCGCCACCAATATAGGCTTCAATGCCATTCTCAGTTTCTAGTAGTACAGCACCTTGCTCATTAATGCCTTTGACCGTACCTTCTATCTCTCTCGGTCCAATGATCAAACGAACCGAACGTCCTAGGAAGTTATCTAATCGATTCCAGCGTCCAACAAAGTCTGTCATTCCTTTGAGCTCATACTCATCAAGTGCTTTATACCAGGCATTAATTAATGCCTGCGCGAGCTCATTGCGGTCTGGTACCTGACCTCCGCAGACCTCTTTTAACGAAGTCCATGGTTGTCCAATACCCGATGTATTGGGATCCATTGATAAGTTGAGACCCATGCCGATCACGATATTAGCTGCACCACCAGACTGTCCTGAAAGCTCTACCAAGATTCCCGCAAGCTTCTTATCATTGTGATATAGGTCGTTCGGCCATTTGAGCTTGACGCCTTCAACACCCATCTCCTCGAGAGCCTCTACAATAGCAACACCAACGACGAGACTCAGTCCCATTGCCGCTGCGATACCAGCATCCAGTCGCCAGTACATTGACAAATATAAGTTGGCGCCAAACGGGGATACCCATTCGCGTCCACGGCGACCACGCCCAGCAGCTTGGTATTCTGCAATACATACCGAACCTGACTCTAGAGAATCTCCCTTATCAAGCAGGTGTTGGTTTGTAGAACCGATAATTGGTATAAGTTCTAGGGACGAATCTACGCCAGGCGCCTTAAGCTTCGAATCATCAAGCATGTTCAGTGGCTGAGCGAGCTTATAGCCCTTACCTTGCACTCGATAAATATCCAGTCCCCACTCTTGTATACCCTTAATATGCTTACTGATAGCTGCACGAGAAACACCGATCAGCTCGCCTAGCGCTTCACCTGAGTGGAACTCACCATCAGCCAGAGCTTTAAGCAGGGTTAACTTGGTTGTATGGTCTCTCATGCTAGCGCCTCCAGTGCGATATCAAGATTGATCTCACCATCTTTCCCCATAAACCTCACTTCATGCTCAAGCGTGATACCAAACTTCTCTTTAACTGCTGAGCGAACTTGGTTTGCTAGTCGAACAACATCTGCAGAAGAGGCGTCATTGTAGTTAATCAGAACTAAGGCTTGATTTGGGTGAACCTGAGCGCCCCCCTCTTTATGTCCTTTAAACTGGCATTGATCGATCAACCAACCTGCAGCAACTTTGATCTTATCGCCACTCTCATAGCCCACAATATTTGGATAAGTTTGAGTTAAGCGATCATAGTGATCCTTTTCGATCACCGGGTTTTTAAAGAAGCTGCCCGCATTACCATTTACTGCGGGATCAGGAAGCTTGCTTGAGCGAATAGCACAGACTTCATCAAAGATAACGCGAGGGGAAATCGTTCCCATATCCAACGCTTTGAGTGGCCCATAGTGATTACATGGTTGCCAGTCTTTACTCAAGGTTAAACCAATTGCGACCACAATCGCTTTACCATAAAGGGCATGCTTAAATATCGAATCGCGATAACCAAATTGGCACTCTTCGCGACTTAACCTTTTTATCGTGTATGTGTCTAAGCACAGGATATCAACGTACTCACATACATCTTGCAATTCAACGCCATAAGCACCGATATTCTGAATCGGAGCAGAACCTGAACATCCAGGAATCATGGCTAGATTTTCTAATCCACCAATGCCTTGCTCTACAGACCACTCCACCAAGCTTGGCCAGTCTTCACCACCACTAATATGAAGTCTATAGTGTGTCTCAGTTTCGGTTTGCTCAATCCCTTCTAGCTTATTCACCATCACCAAGCCTGCAAAGTGCTCGGTAAATAGCATGTTGCTACCCTTGCCTAACATCAGCTTCGGAAGGTGGCTCCATTGTGGAGATTGGTAAGCAGAGATCAGTTCGTCTATAGAGCGGATTTCAATAAGCACATCACAAGTCTGCTCGATAGAGAAGGTATGTGCCTTTTTCAAACTGGCATTGAGATAAGATTGCATGGCGATATTCAATTAAACTAAACTGCCTCCATTCTACAGCAGTTACCCAACCGGCGCAGTGATTGAATGAACAATGTAATAATAGCCCAGCTGGATCCGATCAAAGTTCCATTAGTTAAACGCTTCTATAAAGAGCATTATCCCTCCGGTAAAGCTAACAAGAGCGAGTTAATCTACTCGTTAACCATCGATAACCAATTATTAGGAGTGGTTCGTCTTCGCACAATCGAGCAGTTTCGCTTACTGACAGGAATGGCCATTTCAAAAGAGTATCGAGGGCAACAACTGGGGAAACAGTTGATGGATTACTGTGAAGAAAATACGTTGAATGAGCAAGATTATTGCTTTGCTTACGCCCATTTAGAGAACTTTTATAGCCGCCACCATTTCGTAAAAATAACACCTCAAGAGCTGCCAAATAGCCTGAAAAACCTCTTCGAGCGCTATACAAATAGTGGAAAAGATCTCATTCCTATGCATTATCAGCAAAATTGTTAGAGAATGCCTCGATTATCTAGTAATTCGCCATTTGCCTTTGGTAAAATTCGCTGTTCGCAATTTTGCATATTTTTAAGGTCAAACAGTCAATATGATTGCTAGTAGGAATCCATTCATACAGTTACCCACTGTAGCTCAGAACCCCGATAAGTTTGAAGTACTGTTATCAGCACAAGAGTTCAGAACTCGTTTACTTAAAGAGATCTCTGAAGCAACTCAGCGTATCTGTCTGGTTGCTCTCTATCTAGAAGATGACGAAGCAGGTCGTGAAATCCTTACTGCACTATATGAAGCTAAGCAAAGCAACCCTCAGCTTGATATCAGTGTCTGTGTTGATTGGCACCGAGCTCAACGTGGCCTTATTGGAGCGGAATCATCAGAAGGTAATGCTGCGATGTATAAAGCGTTCGCAGACAAGTATGAGCATGAAGTCCCCGTTTATGGCATCCCTGTTCGTGGCAAAGAAGTCTTTGGTGTGCTTCACCTGAAAGGGTTCATCGTTGACGATAAGGTTATCTACAGTGGTGCAAGCCTCAACAACATCTATCTGAACTATAACGACCGCTACCGTTTTGACCGTTACCATGTTTTAAATAACAAGACGCTGGCTGACACCATGTTCAGCTACGTACAAGATCAGATGGTTGCGGATACTGCGGTAAACAATCTAGCCGACCATAGCAAACCGACCACTAAACAGATTAAATCAGCGATCCGTCAGTTCCGATCGACACTAGCCCGCTCTCAATATCAGTTTAAGAGCGAAGAAGTCTCAAGTGAACAAGTGGCAGTGACTCCGCTTGTTGGAATTGGTAAGCGCCGCAACCGTCTAAATCAGGGCATCAATCAACTGATCGCTCAAGCCAAAGATGAAATCTTCATCTGCACCCCTTACTTCAACTTCCCACCGAGCCTTGCGAAAGAGGTGAAGAAAGCCCTTAAACGTGGTGTGAAAGTGAGCATTGTTGTTGGTGATAAAACGGCGAATGACTTCTTTATCTCTCCAGAAGAAGAGTTCAAGACCATTGGTGGCCTGCCTTACCTATATGAGTTAAACCTTCGTCGTTTTGCGAAAGCGAATGAAGCGAACATTGCAAGTCGTAAACTGTCTATCCACCTTTGGAAGCACGACTCAAACAGCTTCCACCTAAAAGGTATTTGGGTAGATAAGCGCTACATGCTTCTTACTGGTAACAACCTGAACCCAAGAGCTTGGAAACTCGATCTTGAGAACGGTATCTTCATCCAAGATAACTACAATCACCTAGCAAACAAGTTCCAAGCTGAAGTAGACAATATCCTCCAACATACTCAGCTGATCTGCACTTATAAGCAGCTAGACAAAGTTGATAGCTATCCAACCGAAGTACAGAAGCTAATTCGCAAGATAACGCGTGTAAAGGCTGATAGAGTGCTTAAACAGATTCTATAAGTATCAGCTTTAAATTATCTCTACTTTAACGCCTAGCAGTCGCTGGGCGTTTTTGTATTTGTAAGTACTAGATGAACCGTTGAAGTCACCAAATAGGGTCATTGGAGCCTCAACAGCCACTCTAACTTTTGCTTAAGAGTCAGATAACAGTTGCAGACAGAAGAAGCGATGGTCATGTTCGCTCAGACGAATCAAATGATCTGTATACTCTTATATTAAGTCGCTTCTCTGTACGAACTCTCAAATATAGTGAGTAAACAGCTCAATCCATACTCGCTCATGTCATTGAGGGGTTTAGCTCCGTTGAATACCAGCGAATAGCTCAGGCTATACATGGGCTTGAGGTTAAACCCTTCAAGAGTATACATCGTATGTTGAAAGCTACGCATTTCTAACACAAGCAAACTCACAAGACTCTCCGGTTTGCGTCGGCGTACTAACTTGAATAGCGGCCAATAATAATGAATCTAATCTAGGCTTCCCATAAAGAAACAAAGCGGTTCCATCGACGCACTAATGAACGAAGCCTGTGTTTAAACAAGAAGGCTTGTTGAATCAATAACTATACTTATCACAAGTCTGAGATAGCTTAGATCGAAAGTAACTGAGCTTGTTAGTCGAAAAACAAAAGACCATTACCTAGAAACGACGAAAGCCTAGTCGTAAGACTAAGCTTTCTGATAAATGACGAATGGCGGGGACGCCTAGTTCGGGGTTACGAACCACGGGCAACCGGGGCTCTTTCGACCGAAGAGCAAATACAGTCATTCAAACGTAAAAAAGCCCA
>NZ_JAHGAN010000067.1:0-4054 GCF_030248625.1 Vibrio sp. D420a
TCAGTTTCGAAGTAAGAGATACCGTAAGCAAAGCCGTTGGTTGCACCTTGGAACTTAACTACGTTAAACGCATCTGATGCATCACCTGCAGAAGCACCGAACTCGTAAGTTGTGTCGCCAGCGCCGTCAACTTTATCTAGAGCTGTATCGTTCTCCCAACCGAAAGACGCGATGCCGTAACCGATATCAAAACCGATCCAAGCTTTATCAACGTGCGTTGCAGGGCCAGTATCGATGCCGTTAACCCAACCAGAAGTTGCTGCGTCAGCATTATCAACGTTGTTGTCTGTCGTGTAGTTAAGCATTAAGTCTGTTTCTACGTAAGCAACAACTCGGTTGTTACGGTAGTTAAGAGCCAGTGTTAGACCTGTCGCCCAATCATCGTAGAATGCTTTTGAACCTGTGTCGTAGTAACCACCAACACCGAAAGAACCAGATACAGAGAACTGATCTTTGTGCATTGGATTAAACGCGAACATTTCTTCGTTTTGGCTACTTTGGCTGCTTGTGTTTACAGCGAACGCAGAGCTAGAGATGCTTGCAATCGCAAGTGCAATTAGAGTTTTTTTCATGGTGACCACTACCTATATGTTGTGTTTGTTAAGTCTTTTATCAGCAAGACCTTTGGTGTGGCGCCATTCTTATTAAATTTCGTTTCACGAGGTACCGTAGATTTACGGCATTTCATAATTTCCCTGAATTTTATTTGAACTCTATATATACAACTCAGGTTATATTTGAATTCTAAAACTCAAGGTGAAAGCGATGTCCGTGCTGTTATCCATGTTACGGATGTTTTCAGTCATCAACGCTTCAATCATGACTGGTTGCAAGCGGTAGCGATAGCCAAGCACCACTTCGTTCGAAGGTTCTGAAAAGTCTGGATCGTTGGTCGCCCAACCATGATAGTTCAATGACTCAAGAACAACACTGTGGCGTAAATTGAACATGTACTCGTATCCGACAGCCCAACTAAAGCTGAAGTTTTCAAGCTCAGTTACGTATTTGTCGCCGTTACGATGGACTAAACCCAAAGTTGAAAAAACTCGATGCTGCGGAGTCATAAAGCTGTAATTGACCTGTACTCCTTGTTCGAAGCTTGAACGTGCGAATTCGCCATCTTTCACCTTGTTGTAGAACAATGAACCACCCACAGACAGTGAACTTGGGCCTTGCGAATACAGCAACAACTCGTTGTACCAAGTCACGGCGTTAGTCAGGTCATCTCCTTCAAAGTCCGATATCGAGATACCCGCCTTATGAAAATCCATGGTGAACTGGTCATTATCGACTTGGTCGCGACCATTTTGTCCGATACCAAATAGATCATGAAAACCCATCACAAAGCTGTCTAGACCATTATCTACTGCCGTTACTTTGCGATACTCCAACTCTGTTTTCCATACGGGAGATGCCTGCCATTTCAACGCTAGATGAGTCTGGTTTTGATAATAATCCAAAGCATAGTCACTGGTGTGAGCCCAAATACTTGCTTGTGTGTAGGAGGACTTAAACTCAAACGTCCCTGCCCTATTTGGCTCGGCACTCCTAAGTTGCGTCGACAACACATTAGAGTGAATGGGCGACTGAGCGTAGACAAACATCGGAGAGGAAACTGCATCAAAAGATAAGAACAAAGTGGGAGAAAGAGGAGCTAATAAAGTAATGAGATTTAGAGGCTTCATAACGATTACTGACTATAATAAAAACCGATGAATTGTCGTAAATTCCACCAATAATTTATGCAGTACATCTACTGCTTTGCAGCCATCCAGTTTTCTTATCTATCATTACATGTTATAAATTCGCAATTGAACAGTGTACATAATCACTAATTTTTACCCATTTAATCGTTACAGTAACACCCGGTAGACACATGGACACAATCAAAAAGAGCTTCGAACAACTTGTCATGGAGCAGTCATCAGCCCTGATCAACTGCGACCCTACTAACTTCAATCAAGCCTGGTCTGAAGCGGGGTTTGATGTTCTCGATTGGTTTGATATCGACAGGCTAACGCTTTTCCCAAACTCGATGGTCTGCCTAGAAGAGGGGAAGACTTGTTCGGTATCCAAAAAACATATCCCTCAAATCAATAAGATTCTGTTTGTTGGTGGTAATCATCTTGATTACCTAAAGCTACTGAAAACTTCAAAGACGTACCTGACCTTCAACGAGTATGAAATGCAGAACAGCGACAATTTTGTGTTGCAGCAGCTCTACCGAGAAGGGGGAAGATGGCACTGCATTATCCCGCTACAACTGTTTGGTCAGCGCTGGGGAGCGCTGTCGTTTAGCAACTTTCACGAGCCATCAAGACAGCTTGCGAAAGAAGACATTCAACGCCTTAAGTTGATATGTGAAATTTGGCTCTGTTATTGGCAACACTCAACGCTAGCGCGCTCACTGAAACAGAGCGAAACCTGCCTTCAAGACGACAGTGATAAGCTGTTGCTGTTATCAAAGAAGCAGTCTCGAGTACTGGCGTTGATCGCCCAAGGCAATAGCGCAAGAGAGTGCGCAGAAAAACTTCACCTGAGCCCAAGAACCATTGAATCACATAAGTACCGAATGCTCGGGCTACTTGGGCTAGATAACCATATTGAGTTGACTCAGTTCGCACTGAGAAACGGACTTGGGATTGCTGAAAACTCCAACGCTATTCGTTAGGGCCTTCAACCTCGGCGAGCGCAAACTTAATCTCATCAGAAGAAAAACCTTTACGAGTGAGCATGGCGTAGGCCTTTGCTCGCTCTTTATGATCACTCACATCATAAGATTTCTTTTGCAGTTGCTCTAAACAGCTTGAATAGAAATCTAATTGCTCCTCATTGATCAACCTGTCGACAAGTTCAGTGATGCCGTTGGTATCTATTTGTCGCTGTTTTAGCTCTTGCTTGATCGCTGTGAGACCTTTGCCTTTTCGAGCGTATTTCAAGACCTCTTTTTCTAAATCCACCTTTTCTGCCTTTATCTGAATGTTGGTTTTCAGGTTTGAGCTACTTGGGTGCTGATCGATAGCGATCTTAACTTGTTGATAGCTAAATCCACGCTTCTGTAAGGTAGAAACCAACTTCTCACGACTCATATTGAAGTCATTGTAGTAGTTGTTAATTCGATCATTGAGAAGCGATTGTTCGTCAATATTCTTGTCACTTTTAACCTTATGGATCGCATCGTAGATATCGGAGTCTTTCAGGCCTTTCTTCTTAAGCTTTTCAACAATATACGCGGAGCCGAACTCGCCAAAAAACGACTGCTCAACAAACTGCTCAGCGAAGTCTTGGTTTGATTTTAGATACCCAAAGTCACGCAACCGTTGAAGCACCTCGTCGATCCACTCTTGGTTGTCTGTTTTAACCTTCAACTTTGAGACAAGCTCATGCTCTGTCATGTCTCGCTGAGTAAGATGCCACATCGCAGAGTTCATAACACTCTCAATGCGTGTCGCTTTTCTGATTCGAGTTTTTTGCTCTGGATTATCCATGTCACTATTCTTCACTAATTCAGTCTGTGGCTATCATACCCGAATTATTTGGCTTAACAGTCATTTATCGCTTAGCACTTACACGCTAAAAAAATAGACGCCTACTTAGGCGTCTATTAATCAGTCTATTTTGCAGCCACTCTATTTAGTTTTGCTCGTGATTGTAAATATGCACATCGCGTTGAGGGAATGGAATAGTAATGCCTTCCTCATCGAATCGTTTCTTAACGGTTTCTGTCACATCCCAATACACATCCCAGTAATCGTCGGTTTTCACCCAAGGCCTAACCACAAAGTCCACTGAAGAGGTATTGAGTGTGTGCAGCTTGATCATGTGCTCTGGTTTTTTCAGCACTTTAGGATGATTGATGATGATGTCATTCAATACCGACTTCGCTTTGTCGATATCGTCGGAATAGCCAATACCGAAGACCATGTCCACACGACGCACACGCTCCGCTGTAATATTGTTAATCACATCGCCCCAAATTTTGTTGTTTGGAATCACTAGCCGTTGGTTATCAATGGTCTGCACCGTGGTCGACACCAAACTCATGTCTTTTACT
>NZ_JAHGAN010000068.1:0-4976 GCF_030248625.1 Vibrio sp. D420a
CCGACTACGCTCCTTCGTCGCTATCGGGAATGACGGTAAATACTGTCACTTGTAATTGAAACACTAGCTTAACTTCGTCATCCCCAAGAACGAGGAACTAGTGAGTTGGGGATCTCTAACCTACACCACAGCGAAGCGCTCTATAGGACGAAGTCCATGCTCGCATCTTTCTTCTAAAAAATAGAACGACCAATACGCTCTGAAAGCAACTCTAATGCCTTAGTACCAGCCAATGAGTTACCAGAAGGATCAAGCTCCGGAGACCACACAGCAATCGTCATTTCGCCCGGTACGATAGCGATAATCCCGCCACCTACACCAGATTTACCCGGCATACCAACGCGATACGCAAATTCACCAGCACCATCATACAAGCCACAAGTCGCAAGCAATGCATTCAACTGTTTCGTTTGAGTTGGAGTAATCACCTGCTTCTGAGTCTGTACTGAAGTGCCTTTGTTCGCTAGATAGCTAAAGGTCTTCGCCAAGTCGACACAAGTCATTTTAAGCGCACAAGCATGGAAGTAGTTGTTCAATACCGGAATCACTTCATTGTCGAAGTTACCAAATGCTCGCATCAAGTAAGCAATCGCCGCATTGCGATCACTGTGCATCATCTCTGAAGCCGCAACGACCTTGTCGTAAACGATATGCGTATCACCAGAAAGCTGACGTACAAACTCCAACAAACGCTGTCTTGGTGCAGATAGACGGCTATGCAATAAATCTGAAACCACGATCGCACCCGCATTGATAAACGGATTGCGCGGAATACCTTGCTCCATCTCTAGCTGAATCATGGAATTAAACGCTTGGCCTGAAGGCTCTTTGCCTACACGCTGCCAGATCTCCTCGGGCTTATAGAGCACCATGGCCAAGGTCAAGCTTAAGGCTTTAGAGATAGATTGAATAGAAAAGGCTTCTTCTGCGTCTCCCGCTTGGATCACCTCACCTTCATTGGTGTAAACGGCAATAGCAAGCTTTTGATTCGAGACTTTGGCTAGAGCCGGAATGTAGTCAGCCACTTTCCCTTGGCCAATTAAAGGGCGAACTTCTTCTAGAATCTCCGCCAAGATAGCTTGTGTCGGTTTCATGCTTGTGTACTTCTGTATTGTTATTCTTGTAGGGCTGGTGTTTCACACCATTGATTTATTCATCAGCTAAGGACAAAAAAGCCAACATTACAACAATGTTGGCTTTTATCAATACTACAAAGTGTAGGGGCAATCGCTCAGTAACTGAGCCGACTCACTTTGCTTTGAATTACTTAGTACGCTTGTACTTAATATCCCATACGCCGTGACCTAAACGGTGACCACGAGCTTCAAACTTAGTTAGCGGGCGCTCATCTGGACGAGGAATGAAATCCCCCTCTTCTGCGATGTTCTCGAAGCCTGGAGCAGCGTTCATTACTTCGATCATGTGCTCTGCGTAGTTTTCCCAGTCAGTCGCCATGTGGAAGATACCAGTTTCAAGGTGTAGCTTCGCGCGAACCATCTCAGCAAACTCGGCTTTAACAATACGACGCTTGTGGTGACGCGCTTTGTGCCATGGGTCTGGGAAGAATAGCTGTAGCGTATGAATGCTGCTATCTGGGATCATGTGCTCGAACACTTCAACCGCATCGTGACACATCACGCGTAAGTTAGTTACGCCAGCGTCGCGTGCAGTACCAAGACACGCACCAACACCAGGGCTGTGAACTTCGATACCTAAGAAGTTTTTCTCTGGTGCGTTCTTCGCCATTTCAACCAGTGATGCACCCATACCAAAGCCGATCTCTAGTACTACAGGGTTATCGTTACCGAAAACTTCTTTCCAATCTAGAAGTTCTGGGTTGTAGTCGATACCCATAGTTGGCCAACACTCGTTCATCGCGTTCTCTTGGCCTTTGGTTAAGCGGCCTTCGCGGCGAACAAAGCTGCGGATCTTACGAACCAGTTTGCCGTCTTCAGTATATTCGTTAGTGGTCACTTCACTCATTGATTTTTGCCTGCACATTGATTAATCAAAGCGGGGATTATCCAAAGAATTGCCGTCTGTGCAAGTCTTTCTGCTGATAAATTCCCACACAATTTGTCTGTTTTACATCCAACCACAAGTGTGGTGCAATTTCGTTTCTAATAATAGCAAAGCAATGAGCAAGTCGTGACTCCTTTCGCATCCGCCATATTAAAGTGGTATGACGCCTATGGGCGTAAAGAACTCCCATGGCAACAAAACAAAACCGCCTACTCCGTTTGGCTCTCTGAGATCATGCTCCAGCAGACGCAAGTCGCTACCGTGATCCCATATTACCAACGATTTCTGGAGCGCTTTCCAACCGTTATCGATCTTGCCAATGCAGAGCAAGATGAAGTGTTACACCTTTGGACCGGCCTTGGTTACTACGCAAGAGCGCGTAATCTACACAAAGCCGCAAAGATTGTTGCCACTGAGTATGGTGGAGAGTTTCCAACCGACATTGAAGAGATGAACGCCCTACCCGGCATTGGACGCTCAACCGCCGCAGCCGTTCTATCATCTGTCTATAAGCAGCCTCATGCGATTTTAGATGGCAACGTCAAACGAACCTTAGCAAGAAGTTTTGCCGTCGAAGGTTGGCCGGGGCAGAAAAAGGTTGAAAATCAGCTTTGGGAGCATGCTGAGTCAAATACTCCCAAACAAGATGTCGATAAGTACAACCAAGCCATGATGGATATGGGCGCTATGGTGTGCACTCGAAGCAAGCCGAAGTGCACGTTATGTCCAATTGTATCTATGTGTGAGGCAAACAAGCTAGACCGTCAGCTCGACTTTCCGGGTAAGAAGCCCAAGAAAGAGAAGCCTGTAAAAGAGACTTGGTTTGTGATTCTTTATCATGACAATCAGGTTTGGTTGGAGCAACGACCGCAATCAGGCATCTGGGGAGGGCTGTTCTGTTTCCCTCAACATGAAAATCAGGAGATTGAACACCAACTCGACATCCGCTCGATTGGCTCAGCTTCTATAGAAAACCAAGAGACTCTAATTGCGTTTAGGCATACCTTTAGCCATTACCACTTAGATATCACCCCTGTCTTAGTAAAATTAGACAAACAACCAGATTTGATAATGGAAGGGACAAAGGGTCTCTGGTATAACTTATCAAAACCTGAAGAGATAGGCTTAGCTGCTCCTGTTAAGCAGCTATTAGAAAGCCTAACCTTTGAATTAAACGATCACGTTTAAACAGACGAATACGACAAGAGGAACCATTATGAGCCGCACTGTATTTTGTGCTCGCCTACAGAAAGATGCTGAAGGCTTAGATTTTCAACTTTACCCAGGTGACTTAGGTAAGCGTATTTTCGACAATATTTCTAAAGAAGCATGGGCACTATGGCAAAGCAAGCAGACCATGCTTATCAATGAAAAGAAGCTAAACATGATGGATCCTGAGCACAGAAAACTGCTTGAGACAGAAATGGTTAACTTCCTTTTCGAAGGTAAAGATGTCGTGATTGATGGCTACACACCACCAAGCGAATAAGACATTTATTTACACCAAGTTTAATGACATCATGGTTCGCGCTGTGATGTCATTTTTGTATGAGGACCTATGAAAAAGCTGAGTTACTTCCTAGCGGCTATGCTACTTACCGGTTGTAGCCGAGAGTTCATTGAGAGCATTTATGACGTCAATTATGAACCGACCAACCGTTTTGCAGGTAACCTTGCGGAGCTACCGGGTCAATTCGAGAAAGATACAGGCGCACTCGATGCCCTCATCAATAGCTTCTCGGGTAACATCCAAAAACGTTGGGGCAGCAATGAAGTAAAGATTGCAGGTAAAAGTAACTATGTGAAATACATAGATAATTACTTGAGTCGTTCAGAAGTAAACTTCTCAAAAGGTCTAATTACCGTCGAAACCGTTTCATCGACAGAGCCGAAAAAGCATCTAAAAGATGCGATCATGACAACCTTGTTGACACCCGATGATCCAGCAAGTGTCGATCTATTCTCCTCTAAAAGCATCAAGCTGGAAGGCCAACCGTTCCTCTATAACCAAGTTGTTGATCAAGACAAAAAGCCTATTCAATGGACTTGGCGTGCCAATCGATTTGCTGACTACTTAATAGCAAACAACCTAAAAACGAAGAACGTCGACTTTAAAAAAGCCTATTACGTTGAGATCCCAATGGTGGCCGATCACGCGAGTAAGCGAAGCTATAAATACGCAGACATCGTTCAGCGTGCTTCAAAGCGCTATGACATCCCAGAAGATCTTATCTACGCCATCATCAAAACTGAGAGTAGCTTTAACCCCTACGCCGTTAGTTGGGCTAACGCCTATGGTTTGATGCAGGTCGTCCCTAAAACAGCTGGCCGCGATGTCTTTAAGCTGGTGAAAAATAAATCGGGTGAACCTAGCCCTGAATATTTATTTAATCCAGAAAACAACATTGATGCAGGTACTGCGTATTTCTACATCCTTAAAAATCGCTACCTAAAAGACGTTCAACACCCGACCACCTTGGAGTACAGCATGATTTCTGCGTACAACGGAGGCACAGGAGGAGTGTTAAATACCTTTAGTCGCGATAGAAAGCGCGCAATGAATGACCTTAACTCTTTGCAACCGAATCAAGTTTATTGGGCATTAACCAAAAAGCATCCCAACAAAGAATCGCGTAGATACTTAGAAAAAGTAACAAAATTCAAAAAAGAGTTTAACCAAGGCAAAACCTAACCCTCACTTTTGAATAAAAAAACAACTAACGAACGTTTTTTTTAATTATTTTGAAAAAAGGTGTTGACGGTTATGCAGAAAATCCGTTTAATAGCGCTCCGTTGCCCGGATAGCTCAGTCGGTAGAGCAGAGGATTGAAAATCCTCGTGTCGGTGGTTCGATTCCGCCTCCGGGCACCACAATTTGATTTGTTGGTGTCAGCGCTTTTTAACAGGAAGCATTAGCACGGACAAAAGCACAAAGAATATTAGTGTGCCGACTT
>NZ_JAHGAN010000069.1:0-1068 GCF_030248625.1 Vibrio sp. D420a
GCATAACAAACGACTATGGCGTCAATGATTAATTTTTGGCTACATTTTCATCCCACATGGCGCCATCTCTCAGCATCGAGTTAAGGGTCACAACCATCTTTCTTACACATGCGATTATTGCGACTTTCTTAGGCTTTCCGGCTGCTAGAAGTCGAGCATAAGTGGCTTTAAATATAGGGTTACATTGCATGGCTGACATCATCGCCATGTATAAAACGGTTCGCACTTGGGAGCGACCACCTTGTATTACACGCTTACCTTTGTAGCGTCCACTTTCACGTGTGATTGGAGCGACACCTATCAGTGATGCTGCTTGTTTATTCGTGATGTAGCCAAGTTCAGGTACGTTGCTAATTATTGACGCAGCGGCAATGTTTCCTATTCCTGGGACGCTCTGCAATATTGTGTTTTTAGCCTGATATTCAGGGCTATCTTCAATGAGCTTAACGAGCTTTTCTTCTAACTTGGTGATTTGATTTTTTATCGTGGTTAGCATTGGTTTGATAGTCGAGTGAAGAGAAGCTGGGAGTATCTGGATTCGGTTCTTTTCCATGGTTTGCATGGATAACAACTGGTTTCGGCGTATAACTAAGTCACTCATTAAACGTATGTTTTTAGGTTTGATGATAGTAAGAGCTGGTTTGATTGCTTCACCATAGTGAGCGATCAACTCCGCATCTAAACGATCATTTTTGGCTCTGCGGCCAATAGCACCAGCGAATCGTTTTATGTGGACAGGGTTTGCTCTAACAATGGGTAGTTGAGCTTCAGCACAAGCTAGAACAAAAGGCATTTCTAGTCGGCCTGTTGCTTCTATAACGATGCGTTCAGGGTTATGACTTTTTATCGTTTTGAGTGCTTTTTTGATGCCTTTGTCATTGTTCTCCACTGAGAAGAATAGGTCTAGCGGCCTGATATGGATGTCTAATTGTGTTTTGCCCGTATCAACTCCAACGTTGATGCTTTGATTGATTTTGGTATTCATAATAAGCTAACTCATGCTTGCGTAATGCGGGTTCGAGACCCAGTCGACTATTCGAGGTTTATGCTTGAAGTCCTATGTAGCGT